>JBFZEN010000357.1:0-2958 GCA_041306805.1 bacterium | reverse complement strand
CGGCGGCCGCCGCACAGGCAAACACGATGCGAAGCGTTTTGGCGGGAGCGGACAGCCATGATCCGGGGATCCAGTGGAACAGCCTGTGCAGGCCCCAGGCGCATTCGAGAAGCAAAACCGCCAAAAAAGCGTACACCATCACGGCGAGGAATAACGATCCGCATTGAACCAGTATTCTGGCCGGCATGCCCGATGAACGGGAATCCATGATCATTCCCGCGGGAAACGTGGCCGCCCAGGCCAGGAACAGGATGAGCACGACGGCGCGGAGAATTCCCGTTCCCGCCAGCGCCTGCCTCATTTTCATGCCGATGAGCGCGTTTAACCCGCAGTAGACCGTGAGCATGAGAATCACGAAAAAAATCATGTCGCCCTTCTTCAATCATGCCGCCTTTCAAAGTTCCGGGTTCAGTCCCAGTTCTACTTTAACCCGGAACCTGTAACTGTTTTTCTATTTACCTCCCACGGTCATTTCGGCCACTTTGATGGTCGGCCCGGTGATGGAACGGCGGAAATCGAGGTCGTTCCCCACCATGTCGACGGATTTCAGCAGCTGTCCCAGATTGCCCGAGATGGTGATTTCGGACACGGGATAGGCGAATGCGCCGTTTTCGATCCAGATGCCGAATGCGCCGCGGGAGATGTCGCCTGTGGATGGAACCTGGCCGAATCCGATGGTTCCCGTGAGAAAGAGGCCCTTGTCGACCGAGCGGATGATTTCCTCGGGCGAATGGCCGCCGGCGGCCATGTAAAAGTTGCCGGCTCCTGAGGCATTGCCCGTGGAACGCAGGCCGAGTTTGCGGGAGGCGTAGGTGTCAAGCAGGTAGCTGTTCAGCGTGCCGTTTTGAATGACAGCCGTTTTTCTGGCGGGAACGCCCTCCCTGTCGAAGGGCCGCGTTCCCGGAGCCCCGCGCATGAGACCGTCGTCGATCACGGAGACGTTGTTTCCGGCGACCTGGAGACCGATCCGGTCCACAAGAAAAGACTGCTTCATGTAAATGCTGGTGCCGTTCACGCAGGTGTACAAAAAGGCCATCAATTCATCGGTCATGGGAGATTCGAAGACGACGGGCACGTTCTGCGTGGAAATTTTTTTCGCCCCGATGAGGCGGGTCACCCTGTGGATCGCCTTTTCCGCAATCTCCTCGGGTTTCATCAGGCGGTCGAAGGCAACGGATGAATCATACCAGCCCTCGTCTATCAGGTTGTCGCCTTCGCCGGCCTGCAGATAAACGCCGCAGGTGCATGACGTCTTGCCGTATGAACCCGAGAAGCCGGCGGAATTGGCCAGATGGACCAGCCCGCTGTATGTGCTGAAACTGGAACCGTACGATTTTTTGATTCTCGGATCGGAAAGACAGATTTTTTCCGTCGTCCTGGCAGTCTCCATTTTCACCTCGGGCGGCAGCTCAGGAATCTTCGGATCGAATAGGCCGAGGCTTTCTGGATCCTCAAAAGCGCCGGGGTTTTCAGGGAGCCCGGCGAAGGGATCCGGGCTGGCCAGTCTGGCGCGGGCCACGGCGTTTTCAACCAGTTGATGGAGCGTACCGGTTGTCAGATCCGAAGAAGAAGCCGTGGCCGTTCTCTGGTCCGCGATGACCTTGAGCGTCAGCGACTTCGAACCGGCTTCGAGCAATTTCTCGACACGGCCTTCGCGGACCTCAACCGTGAATTCGCTTCCTTCGCCGACCGACACTTCGACCTGCGAAGCCCCTTTTTTCAGGCCGGTTTTGATCACCGACTCGGCCAGGTCCGTCCATGGAACGTTTTTTCTTTTCATTGCCTGCCTCCCACGGTCATGTGCCGTATTTTCAGGGTGGGGGTGCCGGCGCTGACCGTGGCCGATTGCCCGTCCTTTCCGCACGTTCCAAGAAAGAACCCCATGTCGTTTCCCACCATTTCGATTTCATTCAGAATCTGGACATTGGTCCCGATCAGGGTGGCGTTTTTCACCGGACGGGTCAGTTTTCCGTCCTCGATCAGATAGCCCATGTTGACGGAAAACGTGAATTTCCCGGTGTCCTGAACCATGCCGCCCTGATACGAAACGGCGAAGAATCCTTTTTTGACCGACCGGATGATGTCGCCCGGATCCGATTCGCCCCTGGCAAGGCAGGTATTCGCCATTCGCGGGATGGGATTGCTCTGGTACGATTCGCGGCGGCCGTGTCCGTTGGGTTCCATGTGCATCAAGCCGGCGGACAGCCTGTCCTGCAGATAGCCGACCAGCCTGCCCTTCTCGATCAGGACGGTGTTCCGGGGCACCGTGCCTTCGTCGTCCACATTCAGGCTGCCCCTGGCATCGGGCAGGGTGGGATCGTCGAAAATGGTCACGAGGGGACAAGCCACCGTTTTCCCGAGTTTGTCCCACATGATGGAAGTTTTTTTTCTGTTGCCGTCGGCTTCGAGCGGGTGCCCCACGGCTTCGTGTATCATGACGCCCGATTGACCCGAATCGAGAACGACCGGCTGCTCGCCGGCCGGCGGATCGACGGCGGAGAGCAGGATCACGGCTTCTTCGGCCGCCTTTTTGCCTATTTCGGCGGGCGTGCGCTCGACCTCGAAATAGGAAAGACCCACGCGGCCGCCGCCCGAGAAAAATCCGGAGTTCCGTGTGCTTCCTTCTTCGGCCGTGGCCCTGGCGGACAGCCGGACCTGCGGCCTCGTGTCTGACACGAGCAGGCCCTCGCTGTTGGCGATGGTCACGTGCTGGATCTCATCGGACAGCGAGCATTGAATTTTGGTTATCCTTCGGTCGAATTGCTGCGCGGCGGCATAGGCCTGTTTGACCATGTCGATCTTGACCGCCATCGCGGCGCCAGACAACGGTCTTTTCATATCGTAATGCTGCGCCAGAACGGGTGCGGATTTCCAGGCGGCCACGGGAACGCGTGCGCCGGCCGAAGCGATGGCTGCGGCAATAAGGGCTGTTTCCTTCATTTGATCGAAGGAGAGGTT
>JBFZEN010000356.1:0-4519 GCA_041306805.1 bacterium | reverse complement strand
GATACAATTCATAATTGGACCCGTGATTATCATTACAATTATATACCATCGACCATGTGTCGCCCCCGTTCGTTGTCTTGGAGATGTAGTACTTTCTGATGAGATCGAATACCAGGTACCAACCATGCTGGGGGTCGCTGAAATCGAAATCCAACACTGACGGGACGGCGGCGTCGTAATGCTTTGACCTCCACACCTCGCCTCCATCCGTGGTGTATAGGAACGGCATTGTATAATCGTCATTCGGCGACAGACCGAGCCATCCATGCTGGGAATCAGAGAAGAAAATGCAGTTCGGTGCGGCGTCCCTGAACATGCGGCTGGCCATCCATGTATTGCCGCCATCCGTCGTTTTCAAATAATGGTAACCGTCACGTTCATAATGATAGGATCCTTCAATGTGGATGTATCGGACGCCCGCCATCATCCATCCGTTTTGTGCATCGAAAAAGAACATGGTTCTCAACGATCCCGTGATTCCGCATGACTGATGCGTCCATATCGCACCGCCGTTCGTGGTATTGAGGAGGACACCGTTCTCGCCGCAGGCCCAACCGATGTTGCCGTCCACGAAAAGGATGCGGTTCAATTTATTCGTCGTATTGCTGTTTTGGCGAATCCATGTCTGGCCGCCGTTTGTCGAATGCACGATATATCCGCCGGTACCCGCGGCCCAGCCGTTCTGACCGTCGGGCAGGAAGAAAATTTCATTGAATTCGCAATTGAACTGGGTGGTGTTGACGATTTGCCATGCCTGGGCGATTAAAAAAGCAGGGTAGAAAAATAACGATATGAATATAAAGGGGAAAAAAATCTTGAAAATGAGGATCGTCATGGATGAACGCGTTTTCAATCCGTTCAATTGTCCCGGTTTTGAATCACATGCAGACATGATTTTCCTTCTGTCAGAGATGCTATCAGATTGGGATAAATCCCTTTGGTAACGCTCCTTTATTTAAGACAATCCAAAGCATGGAATTCCAGAACCATCCGATTCAAGCAATCCGATTTTTAGATCAAGCGTGCTGATGACGGAATGAGGTTGTTAAAACGACAATTGTTTTTAAGGCTGAAATAATGAATCGGCAAATTCATTTCCCCCCAAACTGATATGCGAAAAAAAACAGAAAAAAGAGAATCAATCATTATTATGTAAGCATAAATTCAAAAAAAATCAAGTGAAAAATCGCAAAAATCAGAAGGGAAACAGCAGCACGTCCCGTATCTGTTTTTTGTCCAAAAACAGCATGATCAGCCTGTCCAGTCCCAATGCCATGCCGGCGCAGGGGGGAAGGCCGAGTTCGAGGGCTTGCAGCAGCTCCTCGTCCATCCTGTAATCCGGGCAGCCCTGGGCCCTTTTCCTCCCGAGTTCCTCCATGAAGCGCCCGCGCTGTTCCCCCGCGTCAGTCAGCTCGGTGTATCCGTTTGCCAGTTCCAGCCCTCCCATGTACAGTTCAGCCCGCTCGACCCAGTCCGGTTCGTCCTGTTTGCGCCTGGCCATAAGGCCCATGCGCGCCGGGTATCCGGTCACGAAAACAGGAGACGGAAAGCCGAGGCCGGGCTCGATCTTCTCCAGAAACACCCGGAAGAAAACCGTTTCCCAGTCGTCGTCTTTTTCAGTAGGCACGCCGGCCTTCCGCGCGGCCGCGCGGAACGGTTCAATGTCCGCGCTGGCGTCGAGATCGATGCCCGCCTTGGCAGTGAACAATTCCCTCATCGTGATCCGTTTCCACGGGGCGGAAAGTTCAATGGAACGTCCGCCGAAGCGCAGCGGGTCCGGCGCGGCAGTTTCCTTCGCGATGAAACGGACCAGGTTCTCCGTGTCGCGCATGATACCGTTAAAATCGGCGCCGGCGCGGTACCATTCCGCCATGGTGAATTCCGGATTGTGCAGGCCCGTGATCTCGCCGTCGCTGAACACCTTGCCGATATAAAAAATCCGCTCCGCGCCCGCGGCGAGAAGTTTCTTCATGGAATGCTCGGGAGACGTGTGCAGGAAGAAGGGACCGGATTTCCCCGAACCGTCTTCGACCTGCGCCTTGATCGAGCGGATGTTCGAATCCAGGGTGGGACAGGCGGTGAGCAGGGGGGGCTCGACTTCCAGAAAACCCTCCCGCTCGAAAAAAAGCCGCGCCGCGCGCAGCATGCCCGCGCGGAACCGGAAAACGTTCCAGTCCATTTCCCCGGACCTGAGCCTGAGCCAGTTGGATTTCATGGTTGAAGAAAAAGATGCGCAAAAACCGAAGCATCGTTCAGCGCGTTTTTTACCCTGCAGTATTCTTCCGGCTCGTGGGCCACGTCGTCGATGCACGTCCAGCACACGGCGTGCAGTCCGCGAGCGCGGAAATGGGCGGCCACGGTTCCCCCGCCTATTCCCAAAGTCCTTGGGCTGCGTTTCAACACGGCGCGCACCGATTTCCTGAGGGCCTCGACCACGGGCGCGTCCGCGGGCGTGGGCCGGGGCGCCTGCGCGCATTGCGGGTAATCGATGCGGATGCGGACCCCGGACTGTTTCTGGATGCCGTCCGCCCATGCCCTGATCTGCCTTTTTATTTTCCTCAAATCGTAACCGGGAAGAACGCGGCAGTCGAAGCAGAACACGTCCTCGCCGGGTATGGTGTTGATGTTGGGAACGTTGCCCTCTTTCTTCGTGGGTTCGAACGTGGAAACGGGGGGATCGAACAGGGGATCGCTTTTGGGATACAGGCGGTGCAGGCCGTCCATCTTGACGATCAGTCGGGCACCCGCCTTGTGCGCGTTGACGCCCTTTCCGGGCGTGGAGCCGTGCGTTTGTTTTCCCCTCACTTCGAATCTTGCCCAGAGGATGGATTTCTCCGCGGTTTCGATCAGCGTGCCCTTCGGGTCGCCCGCGTCCGGAATGACGATCCAGTCCTTTTTCCTGAACAGGTCCGGACGCGTTTTCAGCACGTGGCCGATACCGTAAGCGGATCCTGTTTCCTCGTCCGAGACGAAGGCCAGTCCGATGCCGCGCCGGGGAACGATCCCGGTTTCGCGGAGCGCCCTGACGGCCAGCAGGGAAGAGACGATGGCCTGGTGGTTGTCCTCGGCGCCGCGGCCCACCACTTTCCCGTCCTTCAGAACGGCCCGGAAGGGATCCTGCCCCCATCGCGACAGGTCGCCGGCGGGCACCACGTCGAGATGCGACATAATCCATACCGTTCCTTCAGGCGACGCTCCGTTCCATCTGTATATCAGGTTCGGACGCAATCCCCCGGTCACGCGGCCGTCCGGCGCGTGAATTTCCACGCGTTCGTCGAATCCGGTTTCCTCGAAAAGGGCGGAAACGGCCTGGGACTTGAGCCATTCCCCGTCGCCGCCGTTCTCGGGGCTGAGCGCGGGTATCGAAATCAGCTTTTCCTGAAGTCGGAAAACTTCATCACCATAGCCGGCGATGCGGCTTGCAGCCCGTTTCCAAATGGATTCTTCCATCTGCACCTCTCTGAAAAAAAATGATGCAATTCCATCCGGACAAGGCATGAAACCGGCCGGAGGGCGGCGCACGCATGGGGCGGTATCCCGCAACTTTCTGACCGGACCGGCCTCAAAAAGGCCTGATCAGGCGCATCCGAATGATACGAAAAGTTTGATGAATAAACAAGGGGGACGTTCCGGCTCCGGGGTATTCAACATCATGAAAAATAATATTTTCATACCTGATGGCAGTAAAAACAGCTTGCCTTTTCGTTTTGATTTTGATAAATTCGATCACTCTATTGCCCCAGTAGCTCAGAGGATAGAGCAGCGGTTTCCTAAACCGTTGGCCGCAGGTTCAACTCCTGCCTGGGGTACGTCAAATTTCATCGGCACATAACCCGGCAGGACGGTTACGGGAGGGTCGAATGAACGAAAAAGTGCTGGTTGTAGATGATGTGGATACCATTGCGCGGGTTTACGCGCGATTTCTGGAACGGCAGGGGTATGATGTGCGCATCGCCTTCAACGGCGAAGAAGCCATGGATGTATGGGAAAGTTTCAAGCCAGACCTCATTTTAAGCGATATCCGGATGCCGCGCATGAACGGATTCGAACTTTCCAATGCCATCCGGAAACGGGATCCGAAACAAAAAATCATACTCATGACGGGGTACACCGACGAAGCCGAAGTGCTGGAACAGCAAAAAGCGCACGGCTACCCCTTTTTCACGAAACCGGCCGACCTGCAGAGCACCGTTCTGAAAATAGTCCAGGACGTGCTCGGCGGGGCGTACAAACCCCAGTAAAATCATCCATCATGAACAGGGAGTGGTAAACCATTTATGCTGCGTCCACGCAAGAAATTGGCCAAAAAGGAAATCAAGGAAGACGCCCTGGTCACCTATTATTTCAGGGCCCAGAGGCTGTATCAGAAATTCGCAAAACAAATCCAGCTCGGCGGGATGGTCGTTCTGGGCCTGGCCGTTCTGGCCGTATTGATGATCAGGAGCAAGAACAGCGCTGAAAAGGCGGCGGCCGGAAAACTCGGTCTGGTGGAACCGGCCTATTTTTCGGGTGAATTTCA
>JBFZEN010000355.1:0-4559 GCA_041306805.1 bacterium | reverse complement strand
CTACAACAACATCGCCTACAATCCCGTTGAGGGCGAATTTCTCGTGCTGTGGAACGACTGGCGAGCGGCCGGGTGGAACGGGGGATTTCCCACGGGAGGTCCGTACATCGCGCCCCAGGCCGACATCTACGGGCAGCGCATCTATCTGGATCCGGCCGATTTGAGCCTGAAATACCTCGACCTCAATTCCGTCATCATGACCGACATGTCCGTCAACATTCCCTACGCGGCCACATCCGCGGACGACGGCAACGACAATTACCCCGCGGCTGCGTGGGGCAAGAAAAGCAACCATTTTCTGGCCGTGTACGAATACGATGCCGACGCGAAGGACGCATCCATCGACATCGCAGGCGCCCTTCTGACGGGGGCGCCTACCGCGGTAGGACGGGATCGAGGCAAGACGCTTCCCGAAGGAAGCCTTCTCGCTGAAAACTACCCGAATCCCCTGAACCCCGGCACCACCATCGAATTCACCCTTCCGTCGGCCGGACGCACCGTGGTCCGCGTGTTCAACGCTCTGGGACGCGTCGTGGCCGTGCTCATGGACGTCCGTCTCGAAGCCGGAACGCACCGCGTGAGATGGACGGGACGCGATGCCTCCGGAATGGAGGCCCCGGCCGGCGTGTATTTCGTGCGCATCGAGGCCGGGCCGCAGAGGACAACGCATAAAATGGCCCTGGTCCGGTAGACAGAGGGGACCGGCTGTGAAGAAAAAGCCCCTTCCCGCATGAGCGGGACGGGGCTTTTTCTTGGGCCGTCACGGATTCGGTCAATAGATGATCGAAAACAGGAACTGGTAGCACTGGTTCCTGAGCTGGATCTCGCCCAGACCCGGCCCCGTGGGCAGGGACACGTCCCTGAATCCCATGGAATACCGATATGCCGCGCCGAGACGGACCTTCGACAACGCCGTTTCGATTCCCACACCGAAAAGAAAGCCGGAATCCCACCTCTCACGGACGGCCAAATCCTGCGCGATGACGCCGAAGATGGCATTGCTCAGGACATACCGCGCGGAACGGACGGACGCGGCGTAGAAGCCGCCGTCGCTGTGCAGGGTGAAGCGTCCTCTCCTGAGCAGGCGCGTCTCGAGCTGGACGGGAAATTCCAGGTAGCGGAAACGGTATTCGGCCCGCATGGCACCCAGAAAGAATCCCGGTATGCTGATGTCGTGCACCGCACCCTTCTGGACGGTGGAGCATTCGGCCCGCACGGCGAACCGCCCCGACAGATCGATTTCGGCCAGCGCGCCCAACGAGGTTCCGTTGAGGAACCGGGTGTCCACCTCATAAAAGACGTCCTTCTTTCGGGGGCTCCAGTGGCTGGCCACGCTCGCCCCGCCCGTTAGACCGAAACGGAGACGCCCCTCCGCCCGAGGAACAACAGTTGCTGCCAGGCAGAAAAGCAGCATGGTGTGGAAATACGGCATGTCGAATCCTCCGTAAAAATATCAAATCGAAGATCAGGAGCGTCCGGTTCAATTCCCATAGCCGTGCTGAAAATACTGGATGAAAGAGGATCTACACTTCATCTGCGACTTGGGGAATGCATCTGCGTCATTTCAATAAATTGAGAATCCATTTTTCGGCAGCATGGTGCTTCACCGGACACTCATGATCGAAGACCTTCGGTACAAAAAGTGAATCGGCTATTTGCTGTAATTCCCTTATGCCTTGAACCGTTTCGCATCGATCTGGTACTGCTTGATCTTGTATCCCAGTATGCGCTCGGTGGTGTTGAGCAGGCGCGCGGCCTTCGCGGTGTTGCCGCGCGTGGTCTTGAGCGCGTCCTGAATCAGCTCCTTCTCATACGAGGCCACGGCGTCTTTGAGCGAAAGCCGGGTCACCGTGTCGCTGCTCTCGGCCGTCTGCAGCGTGGGGGGCAGGTGGTAGCTGTGAATGACCTGGTCGTCACAGACGAGCACGGCCCTTTCGATGCAGTTTTCGAGTTCCCTCACGTTGCCCGGCCAGTGGTAGCGCATGAGCATGTCGATGGCTGGGGTGGAGATGCGTTTGATCGCCTTGCCGTGCCGGCGCCCGTATTTGAGCATGAAATGGTCCGCGAGAAGCAGCAGGTCCGTCCTGCGGTCCCGCAGGGGCGGAAGGTATATCGAGAACACGTTCAGCCGGTAGTACAGGTCCTCCCTGAACCTCCCCTTCCCCATCATCTCCTCGAGATTCTTGTTTGTCGCGGCCAGCACCCTGACGTCGACCTGGATGGTTTCGGTTCCGCCCACGCGTTCGAAAGTCTGCTCTTGCAGCACGCGCATGAGCTTCACCTGGGTCATGGCCGAGAGGTCACCGACCTCGTCCAGAAAAATCGTTCCGCCGTCGGCCAGTTCGAAACGCCCCTTCTTGCGCGCGACCGCGCCCGTGAAGGCCCCCTTCTCGTAGCCGAAAAACTCCGACTCGATGAGGTTTTCGGGAATGGCCGCGCAATTCACCCTGATGAAGGGCCTGTCGCCCCGCGTGGAATTGTAGTGGATGGCCTCGGCGATGAGCTCTTTGCCCGTTCCCGTTTCACCCCGCAGGAGAACCGTGGTGCCCGTGCGCGCGACCTGGGCCACCTGCTCGTACACGTCGCGCATCTCGTGGCTGTTCCCGATGAGGTTGTGGAAGCTGTATTCCTCATGGAGCTTCTGTTTCAATATGACGTTTTCATCGAGCAGGTTCTGGCGTTCGGACGCGATGACATGCCGCACGCGTATCGGCTGCAGCAGGGCCGAGGCCACCAGCATCAGGAATTGAAGCGCCCCGTCGTAATCGCGCTGGGGGTGGTAGGAAAGGTTGACGATGAGCACGCCGAACACGCGGTAGTCGAGGGCGATGGGCACGCCGATGAACGACTGCTCCCTCTCCCTTTTGGGATTCCAGGAACTCATGCGGTTCAGGAAGAGCGGCTCCTTGCTCACCTGCGGCACCACGATGGATTTGCCGCTTTCGGCGATCTTGCCGGTCAATCCTTCCCCGACGGAAAAGCGAACCTGTTTCACGTCGGCGGAATATCCGATGGACGCGGCCATTTCAAGGCTATGACCGTCCTCGTCCGTCAGAAAAACCGCCCCGGACTTGACCTTGTAGGCGTTGAACAGAATTTTCAACGTGGCCTCGATCGAGTCTTTGAGGTGCAGGTTACGGCTGACGGCCTGGTTGATTTCGACGAGAATGGACAGGTTCTTCAGCGGATTGGATGGGGTTTTCATGCGGCGCCTTTCAAAAAGCGTCTTTCAGGATCCGGGGAAAAGGATGCCTGCTCCGGTTTACGGACCAATGCGTCATGTAACGTTTTTGTCTGGTTTCAATTAATAAGATACAAAATTGTATGAAATAGTCAAATGGTATTTGCCTCATTGCCTTCTCAATCGTATCTTTCATGAATGGCACTGCCTTTGCATTTTGTTTTGGACGGAAACCGGAATGGAGCTCGGATGAGACGACTCATATCGGCGGTTTTCGTGGCGCTCGTATTCACAGATGCCATGGTCACCGCAGCATCACCAATCGAATTCGGCGGGGACGCCGCCGTGGTGTCATCCTATGTTTTCAGGGGAGTGCGCCAGTTCGACGGGATCGCCTTCCAGGGATCAGCCGAGACGCGATGGAAGTCATTGACGGCGGGATTCTGGGCCTCCACCTGCGGTTCAGAATCGGATTATGCCCATGAAACCGATTTTTATCTGGAAGCCGGATTTCCGGCGGGGCCCGTTTCGACGACCTGTGGAATCACGGCCTATTCCTACGACTTCGGCCGGTTCAATGAAACGGCGTCCCTGGAATTTGAAATTTCCGGTGAAGCTGTTTATAAAAACCTGTCCGCAAGTTTTTCCGCCGTTCCGCCTCAACATAGTACGAGGGATGGTCTGGTTGGCGCCTATTATTGGGCGGAGATGGCATGGGCATGCACCCTTTATTCGATGGACTGGTCGCTCGGTTATGCATTCGGCACCTATTCCAGCCGGTTTCTCGAATATCCGCGTGAAAAAGCGGTTTGTCTCTTTTCGGTTTCGGCAAGCAGGAAAATCTTCGGGCCCGCCGTCTTCTCCTGGAACGCGTCGCTGCCTGCGGCGGACGCGCTCGACAACCGGTTCTGGATGTCGCTCGTTTTCACCTTTTGAACACATCCCGGCAGGGAAAAGAACGGATCCCTGTTCGATTTAAAATCGCAAATCGGACATCGTCCATCGAATATCGCTTTCAACTCATTTCCGATGGACGGTTGCCGATTGACGATTTCTGAACGCGAATCAAGTATATTCGGTTTTATCCCATCCATGATGATCCAGCCACAATCTCAGACCGCAGGTCTTCGATTAACGATTGCAGATGTCAGATCTCAGATCTTGAACAATCATCTTCAGCCATTGATCCGAAACCTTCGGTCTGATATATGACATCCCCTGCTCCCCTTTACCCTTGACAAACAAAAATTATTCACCTATATTGAAAAATTGTCCTTTGCCATATTGATTTCATCAATAGAAAGGATTTTCCGCATGGTCAAGCAAATCAAGAAAGCCGCCGGCAAAATCGGCCATTTTCGCTGGTGGATATGCGCGC
>JBFZEN010000354.1:0-5549 GCA_041306805.1 bacterium | reverse complement strand
GGCAGCGAGATGTCGGGCGGCGTGCGCAACGTCGAGGTCAGCGATTGCGTCTTCATCGGCACCGACACCGGCCTGCGTTTCAAGAGCACCAGGGGCAGGGGAGGCGTCGTCGAAAACATTTTAATCCGCAACATCATCATGAAAGACATACCCGCCCAGGCCATCACCTTCAACCTGTTTTATGGAGGGCAGGCACCCGTTCCGGAACCGGGGGACGAGGAAAGGCCGGCTCCCGTGCCGGGGAATGCGGCCGTAACCGAAGAGACGCCGAGTTTCCGGAACATCTCGATTTCGAACGTCGTGTGCCACGGGGCGGCGCAGGCTGTGGTTCTGCAGGGACTGCCTGAAATGCCGCTGCTGAACGTGGAATTGAAGAACCTGGTGATCACCGCCGAGACGGGGCTGACGTGCACCGACGCGGACAGGATACAGATAAAAAACGTCAAAATCGTTCCCGTGAAAGGTCCCGTATTGTCGCTTGTGAACAGCCGGAACGTGGCCATTGACAGGGTGACCTGTCCGCCCGGAGCGGATGTGTTTTTGTCGTTGTCAGGCGGCAAAACGCGGAATATCAACCTCTACGACACCGATCTCAGGCCGGCCAGAAAAGGCGTGGAAACGGCCGCGGACGTGCCACCGAACGCGCTGACCGGCGGCCCGAACCCATGACCAATCCCGGCATGGTTTTCCGATTCTTTCCGCATCCAATGCGCCCGTCCGTTTTTCATTCCCTGTTTCTCTTCCTGTTCATATCCGGCGCGGCCATTCCGCCGTGGCAGGCGGTACGGTGCGGAGAATCCCTTGCCTCCACCGTCCCCTGGTCGGCGCGCATGGCGCAGTCCATCATGAAACGGAGTCCGGCAGCCTATTCCTATGGATGGGACTATGTGACGGGCACGGTGATGAAAGGATTATCCGAATTCTGGAAAACGACGGGAGACGCCGCCGTGCTGCAGTACATCAAGGCCACGGTGGACAGGTCCGTGCGTTCGGACGGCACCCTGTTCGGATACCGGCTGAGCGAATACAACATAGACCAGGTGAACGAAGGCCGCATGCTGCTTTTTCTCTACGGGCAGACGGGGGAACCCCGGTACAAAAAGGCGGCCGATACCGTACGCAGCCAGCTGATGACGCATCCCCGGACGAGCGACGGGGGATTCTGGCACAAGAAAATTTACCCCTGGCAGATGTGGCTGGACGGCCTGTACATGGGATCCCCTTTCTACGCGGAATACGCCGCGGCATTCAACGAGCCGGACGGTTTGGATGACGTGGTCAGGCAAATCGTCCTGATGGAAACGCACGCCCGCGACGCCCAAACCGGACTTCTGTTCCACGGGTGGGACGAAAAAAAGGCCCAGATCTGGGCTGACCCGGTCACGGGATGCAGCGCCAATTTCTGGGGGAGGGGCATCGGCTGGTACGCCATGGCCCTGGTAGAGGTTTTCGAAACGTTTCCTTCCGGTCATCCGGGAAGGGACTCGGTGTCGGCAGTCATGGGCAGGTTGGCCGATGCTTTGGTCCGTTTCCAGGAAGATTCGACGGGCGTCTGGTACCAGGTCATGGACCAGGCAGGGCGCGAGGGAAATTACCTGGAGTCGTCCGCCTCATGCATGTTCGTCTATTCACTTTTCAAGGCGGTCCGGCTCGGCATCATCGATGCGCGTTATCTGCCGGCCGCGAGAAAAGGATTTGAGGGAATCATCAGGCGGTTCATCGTTGAAAACCATGACGGAACGATCGACCTTCGGCAGACATGCCTCACCGCCGGACTGGGAAACGGACGCGACGGCTCGTACGATTATTACGTCCATCAGACCCAGATCAGCGTCAACGACGGCAAGGCCATGGGGCCCTTCATCATGGCCAGCCTTGAAATGGAGACCGACGCGATCCGGTCGGCGGCCGGCTCGGACGGCAAACAACCGGATGTTTTCGCGATGGAGGTCTATCCGAATCCGTCCAATGCGTCGACGCGGATATCCTATTTTCTGCCGAGGACGGACCGGGTGCGCATCGAAGTATTCGCCGCGAACGGGCGCCGGAACGTTCTGCTCGCGGACCGCACCGAATCCCCCGGCCGGCACATCATCGACTGGGATGCCGAAGGCCGGGGCGCCGGCGTATACCTTCTCGTTCTGACGCGCGGAGCGGACCGCAGCGTCAAAAGGCTGATTGTCCTGAAATAGAACAGTCCCATCCATGAAAAAATCGGGAAAAACGGGAATCGGAATCGTGGGCTGCGGAACCATCGCCGCCGTTCATGCCGAGGCCATACGCCGGGCGGAAGGGGCGGAACTGGTTTCGGTGTTCAGCCGCAGCCGGGAAAAAGCCTCGCTGCTGGGGCAAAAACTCGGCGTGCGAATGTTCAGCGATTGGGAGGCCTTTGTCTCGGACGCGGAGCTGGACATGGTGTCGATCTGCACGCCGAGCGGCACCCATCTTGATTACGGGCGCATGGCCGCCGGATCGAAAAAACACGTTGTCGTCGAAAAGCCGATCGAGGTGACGCTCAAACGGGGCCTCGATCTCATCGACTCATGCAAACGCAACGGGGTTCAGCTGGCTGTCATTTTTCAAAACCGGTTTTTGCCCGGCGCCGCGGCGTTGAAAAACTCGATCGAACAAGGCGCGGTCGGCAAAGTCTTCATGGCCGGCGCCGTGGTCAAATGGCATCGCGAACAGGCGTATTATGACGGAGCGCCGTGGCGCGGCACCCTCGCGCTTGACGGGGGAGGCGTGCTGATCAACCAGGCCATTCACACAATCGATTTGCTGCAGTGGGCTGTCGGCCCCGTGGACACGGTATGGGGTCAGAGGGGGACGTACACCCACAGGAACATCGAGGGCGAAGACAATGCCGCAGCCTGCCTGCGGTTCGAGAACGGTGCCATCGGCACGATTGAGGCGTCCACCTCCGTGATTCCGCCGTCCAACAGAAAAATCGAGGTGCACGGCGAACTGGGTACGGCGGTGCTGGACGGCGATTCTTTTCGCCTGATGAAAAAGGGAGAAGATGCGCCCGCGCCCCAAAACAATGCGGTTTCCTCCGGCGCGTCGTCGCCGCTGCAGGGTTTTTCAATTCAGCCGCACCGGGAGCAGTTCGAGGCCATCGTCCGCGCAGTCAGGGCAGGTGCAGTCCCGCCGCTATCCGGCGGGGAAAGCCTGAAGGCGCTGGCCGTGGTTCTGGCCGTATATGAATCCGCAAGGACAGGAGCGCCGGTCCGCGTTTTCCGGCCGTAGCCGTCCCGATTTCATTTTCTTCCATATTTTACAATCGGATACCATATCCATGATGGAACATTTTTTGCACGATTCTAACATGAATTGATTCTATTTAGATGGCCGGTTTACCAGCCGCGTTCAATGGAGATGGAACAGACTGTCGTTCATTTATTTGTCGTATGGAAATTCACGATGGTGCATCAACATAAACTTTTGTTTAATATGTTATTACGGTTATTTTAATGATCTCAGCAGCAAACCTGAAAAAAAATACGCGCTTCATAATTGTCAGCCTTGCGTTATTAGTACTGATGATGCATGCCAATCTGAACGGATCCATGAAATTCCGGCATCTGACAGTCGAGCAGGGCCTTTCAGAAAGCAAGGTTTCATGCATACTCAAAGACAGCCGCGGAATCATGTGGTTCGGCACGGGCTACAACGGGCTGAACCGCTACGACGGGTACACGTTCACCTCCTATAAAAGCGATCCAAACGATCCGCACAGCATTCCCTACAACATCATCCACAAGCTGTTTGAAGACAGAGAGGGCAATCTCTGGGTCGGCACCCGAAACGGGCTTTCCCGCTATGACAGAGCGCTTGACCGTTTCGATGTTTTTCTGAAGGATGCAACCGGCAATGCGGATATTTCCAGCGACGATGTCCACGCGATTTATCAGGACGCCAAGGGCGTTCTCTGGGTCGGAACGGCGAAGGGATTGGCCTGGTTCGACAGTTCCAGATCGAAGTTCGTGTTTTACCGCCACGATCCGCGGAACCAGAGCACCATCAGCCATGATTTTATCTGTGACATGACCGAGGACGACCGGGGGCGGCTTTGGATATGCACCCAGGGAGGTCTGAATCTTTTTGATAAAGGGACGCGGACTTTCAGGCGGTTCACGGCCGTTCCGGGAAATCCGCGCAGCCTGAGTCACAACCATTGTTCCGCGATAACCAGCGACGAGGCGGGGTCTCTCTGGATCATGACGGCCGGGGGCGGTCTGAACCGGCTCGATCCTGAAACAGGCCTGTTTCGTCGATACATTCACAGCGCTTCGAACCCGAATTCGCTCAGCCTCGACCGCGGCTATTGTCTTGCGGTAGACGGGAAGGGAACCGTGTTCGTGGGCACCGAGAACGGCGGGCTGAACGTTTTAGACGTGAAAAATGAACGTTTTTCATGCCACCTGCCCGACCTTGATGACGAGACCAGCATCAACAGCAATTCGATTTCGGCCCTGTATTACGATTCGGCCGGAATTCTATGGATAGGCACCGAGAACGGCGGTGTCAACCTGAGCAGCCCCTACCTTGACCGGTTCGACCATATCGCCAATACGAAAACCGGGCTCAACCATTCCGTGGTTCTGGGCTTTGCCGAAGACCGTTCTGGGGCATTGTGGATAGGCACAGACGGCGGCGGGCTGAACCGCTGGGACAGGGCGGGGAAACGGTTCGACTATTTCAGGCACGATCCCGGGGATGCTTCCACCATCGGGTCGAACGCCGTCCTGTCCGTTTACGTGGACAGCCGGAATCGGGTATGGGCGGGCACGTATCTAGGCGGACTCAACCTGCTCGATCCGGCCACAGGCCGTTTCAGGCGGTTCGTACACGATCCCAAAAACAGGAAAAGCCTGATCAACAACTCCGTCCGCAGGATAATGGAAGACAGGAAAGGGCGCCTGTGGGTCGCCACCGACAGCGGGCTGGTGCGCCTCGAAGATCCGGTCAAAAAAACCTTCGCTCCCGTCTCCGATTGGGTTCCGGCGGACGTCGCATTGAACAACCTGAATGCGCTTGTCGAAGACGGAATGGGGCGCCTCTGGGTCGGCGGCTACGGCACCGGTTTGTACTGTCTCGATCCTGAAAAACGCACGGCCGTCCATTTCAGGCATGATCCGAACCAGAGCGGCGCTTTGGCCGGCTCGGACGTGCTGAGCCTGCTGATAGACCACAACGGCCATCTCTGGGTCGGCACGCAGTCGGGATTGAACCGCTACCATCCCGAAGACGGGCATTTCGCCGCGATGACCGTGAAAGACGGCCTGCCCGACAATAAGATAGCCGGCCTGCTGGAGGACGGCGCGGGAAACCTGTGGATCGCGACATCCAGGGGCCTTTCGAAGGTGATCCATGCGACGCGTGTCCCGGAGGCAAACCCGGCGGGCAGAACGGTGATCCGGAATTACGACACGCGCGACGGAATTCAGGGGGCCGAGTTCCGGACGGGCTCCGGTTTTAAAAATGCGGGCGGAGAGATGTTCTTCGGCGGCAACAACGGATTCAATATTTTCAATCCGGACCAAACGCCG
>JBFZEN010000353.1:0-3834 GCA_041306805.1 bacterium | reverse complement strand
GGCCACGTCTTCCATCGACAGCACGGTTTCGGGCGAGTATTCGATCAGGGCGTGACGTGTTCCGAAAAAATCGGAAACCGTCTTGGCGTAATGCGATTCGTCGAATGAGACGCCCCGGCACCGGTACGAAAAAGTCGACAGCGCAGCGCCCTGCGTCCGGCTGGCGAGGGCCGTCACGCTGCTTGAATCCATTCCCCCGCTCAAAAAAATGCCCGTCGGCCTTTTCACGTCCAGGCAGTTCCGCACCGACCTTTCCAGATGGCCGACCAGTTCGGCGGCGATTTCCCCTTCGGAACGGTCCCGGGTATTCCCGAACGAAAGCCGCCAGTACCGCCGCGTTTCGCATTTCCCGTTTTCGAAGATCCACACGCGGGCGGGGCCGACTTTGTGTATGCCTTCGAAGAATGTGGCGCTTGTCGGATTGTAACAGAAGAGGAGGAACTGGTGCATGGCTTCAAGATGGAGCCGCTTTACGACACGCGGATGCGAGGCCACAGCCCCCAGGCGCGTCCCGAAAACGATCCGGTCGCCGTCTTCAAAAAAGTAGAGGGGTTCCATGCCGAACCGGTCGCGCCCCAGAAGCAGGGTCCGGTTCCGGGAATCGGCCAGCGCGAACGCGAACTTGCCTTCCAGCCTGCCTGCGAAATCGGCGCCCCAGGCAGCGTAGGCCTTGGCGATGAGCCGGGCCGGACCGGACGAATCCGCTTCGTCCAGGCTTCGCCTCAAATCGTCCGCGTTGGCCAGCGCCCCCTGGAAAGCGGCCGGCACGCCTCCGGGAGCGATATCGCATTCAAACGGCGTGGCGTCAAAAGCGGCGAAGCCAGCCGCCTCCGATAGGATTGACCGGTACCCGTCGCGGTCTCCATGCATGGCCTTGAGCTCGTCCGGGGCGACGGGACGGCCTGTCTGTTTGTTGAAAACACCCCATATCATCTCGTCAGATCCATCCCTTCTCGCGCAGAAAATCGCGTATGGAAACGAACCGGAAATCGGCGAGCAGCCGGCGCAATTTCGATTCGGTCTTGCCGATTCCGTAGTATTGGATGAACCGGCCGGGGCGGAATCCGATGGGCTTCGGCTGTCCCGGATCCAGTTCCCACGGATGCAGATACAGCATGACCGGCTCCTTCTCTTTCCGGTTGATCGAACGCACCGCGGCGCGGATGAAGCGGTAGGGCAACACCCGGAAATAGAATCCGCCGCAGAACGGAACGCGCATCCCCAAAACGCGCAGAACCGAAGGGGGCGTCTCGATCAGCGGATTTCCTGATTCCATTTCCAGGCGGTGGGCGAACCTGCCGTTTTGGTTCGAACCGTACAGATAGGTTTTAAAGGGGAACAGGCTTGAATCGTAAAGAAAGCCCCGCCCGGCCAATTCGTCGAAGACCCACCGGGTTTCTTCGTTCAGCGACCAGGTCGGCGCGCGGTATCCCAGCACGGGCTCTTTGAGAATGCCCTCGATCGATCGTTTGGAACGGGCCAGGTCTTCGGCGAATGCATCGCGCGTGAGCCCGTATACAAGGCGATGTTCGTAGCCATGGGAGGCCACTTCGTGGCCGGCGTCGCGGATGGACAGCACGAGTCCGGGATGGGTCTCGGCGATGCATCCCAGAACGAAAAACGTCGCCCGGTTTCCCGATTCCTTGAGCAGCTGCAGGATGCGCCGCATCGGCCCGGCGAGACGGCTGGCGGGCGCACCGGCTCCCGCGACGGATGATGAGACCAGGTGGGGATGGTACCAGTCTTCGACGTCGAATGTCAAAATGTTGTTCACGTTTCCTTTTCCGGAATCGACGCGCCGGTTCCGACCAGGCTGACGCCTTCCTTCCAGGCAAAAACCAGCCCGAGCAGAAAGAAGGGAACGACGTTCAATGCGTGCTGCACGATGGCGAAGGCCAGGGCGGGGCTCTTGGCGACGCCGAACATCCCCAGCCCGAGCTGGCACAGCAGATGGTAGGTGCCGACGTATCCGGGCGACGACGGGACCACGATGCTGATGGTGGTGACCACCATGAGCACCAGGGGAGCGGTCCGGGGCAGGTGGAACCCAAAAGCCCGGAAACCGAACCAGAAAGCCGCGATATAACAGAACCAGATGGCGGCGGTCAGGAAACCGACGGCGGGGTAATGGCCCGGGTGTTTGAACCTCACCAGACCCGCCAGAAACGCCTCAATGAGGTTCTCCACGCGCCGGCCGAACGCGGGAGAAAACGGCTTCAACACAAAACGGATCCACCGGAAGGTGCGGTCCTTGTTTTTCTTCATGAACACGACGAACGCAAACAACACCAGGGTCGCGGCGAACATGATGACGCCGCTTTTTTTGACCCATGCGGGAAAAGGATAGATGAAAATAGCCGCCAGCATGATGGCCAGAAGAGACAGCATGTCGAGAATGCGTTCGGTGACGATCGTGGCAAACGCGGCGCTGGCCTTGATGCCGCTTTTCTTGCCGATCACGAAGGCTCGGAGAAACTCGCCCAGATGGGCCGGAAGGCAGGCGTTGGCCCCGTAGCCGATGATGAGCGCCGAAAAAAGGCTTCCAACCCCCACGTCCTTGATGGGCGCCAGAAAATACTTCCAGCGCAGGGCGCGCAGCCAGTCGCTCAAGAGCACCACGAGGGGAACGAGGACCACGTAAACCCACTTCAGCCCCGAAAACGCCTGTTTCATCTGGGTCAAATTCACGGTCCGGAAAGCAAGGAACAGAAACAGCGCGCTGCACGCGAGCCCGAGGGCGATCTTGAAATGCTTCATGAGCCTGCCCCGTCCAGGTACCGGACGCGGATCAGGCCGTCCTTGTCCACCTCGGCGGTTTTCGGCAGTTTCCAGCCGGGATTCCACTTCATCCTGTCGCTGTACCGGTACCGTGTCTGGAGCAGCAGGTGGTTGGTTTCGTCCTTGCCCAGAATGACGCCCTCATAGAACGTGACCTTGCCCACGTCGGTCATGGCCGCGAACATGGGTTTCGCGCGGCCGGAGACTTCCCCGCTGTTTGTCAGTTCCCGGGCCAGCTCGAGCCCCCTGGCCACGGTCGTGCGCAGGTGGTGGATGCCGCGCATGGGAACGCAATGGAACAGGTAGTGGGGCTCAATGCCCAGCTCCCGCATTTTCTGGTACAGGGCCACGAGGGTGCCGATGTCGTCGTTGACGTTCCTGAGCAGGACGTTCTGGGAATACAGAACAACGCCGAGTTCGCGGAGCGTTTTGAAAATGCCGCACACCTCGGGGAACAGTTCGACCGGATGGTTGATCTGGGTCGCCACCTCGAATCGGACGGACGAGCCGTGTTTCCGGAAAATCTCATAGACATTGTCGTCGATCCGTTCCGGATCCTGCTGGGGAAGCCGCGTTCCGATCCGGATGATTTTGATGTTGGGAGCGTGTTCGATCAGTGCTTCGACCAGCGCGTTGAGCCTCTGCGGCACGATGAACGGATCGCCCCCCGTGACAAGCACTTCCTCCAGGTCGTCCCGGACCGCCTCGCCGCCGCACGTTCTGGCGATGGCCGTGAGTTCGTCCTCGGTCAGCGTGAAAATATCATAATACCCCCTCAAACAGTACCTGCAGTGCGCCGCGCAGATCAGCGTCGGCTCGATCACCAGGCTCTGGCGGTACAGCCGTTCCATTCCTTTCAGCGCGTGCCCCTCTTCGGCGGAAAGGTCCGCCTCCCAGTGCCGCAGATTCTGCTCCGTCGTCTGAACGGTTTCCTTTTCAGAAACGACATATTGCAGATCGAGGGCCCGGTAGGCCTCGGAGGCCTCTCCCTGTTCCGCCCTTAAAATATCCATCTTCCGCCTCAGATAGGGCGAAATTTTTTCGGAAAAAACGCCA
>JBFZEN010000352.1:0-7435 GCA_041306805.1 bacterium | reverse complement strand
CGCCGAACAATTCCCGATCCTCCGCCAGGGCCCGCTGAAGAATGGTGGTGATCTCGAAGCGTTCGGTCATGATGTCCTTGATCAGAACGCCTTTTTTTTCGGCCAGGGTGAAAATCCGTTTCAGGCTTTCGAATCCCGCCGAGTCGATGCACATGGGCTTGTCGGAGAGCACATGCATCCCGGCATCCACCGCGGAGGCGATGTATCCGGTTTTGTTTTTGTTGTTCCCCGCAATAACGGCCACATTGCCCGCTTTTTCCCTGAACATGGCTTCCAGAAAATCGGACCTTCGATACACGGCCTCATGCCAGTTTGTGGGATCGTTCTCTCGCGAATTGAAACCTTCGATGCGCCGCAGATAATCGTCCGCGTCCGGAGTGTCTGGAGCGTATACATGCACATCGGGCGAAATCATCGGATCCATTGACTTTTGCATCAATGCGGCGTGGAAATGCCCCGGATCGATGATCACCAGTTTCACTTCCCCCGGAGCGCCGGTGAACCGATCCCGATGGGACGGTCTGCATGCGACGGAGACCGCTGTCAAAATGCAGGCCGTTAAAACCATTCCATTCCGAACCATGGGTGACACCTCTTGCATTCGACTTGAACAGGATTTTTTTTATGGCCGTGAAGGATTTCACAGCGTGGCCAGGACGCCCCGCGCATACCCGATGGATTCGGCGGCGCCGGCCAGGGGATCTTCAGGGTCCTTTTCATGCTCGAGCGCGGCCACACCCGAAAAGCCGGCGCGGATCAAAGCCCTGATGAGTTTCGGTATATCAATGACGCCCCTTCCCATTTCCACCGTCGTGCCCTCCTGCGTCGGTGCCGTGACGTCCTTGATATGCACGTCCAGCAGCCTGTCCGCATACCGTCTGACGGCTTCGGAAGGATCGATGCCGGACCGTTGCGTGTGCCCCGCGTCGATGCACAGACCGATTCGCCTGTCCATTTTTTTTATTCTGTCGTACGCGCTTTGCGGGGTGGGATACCGCAGATCCGACGGCCCGTGGTTGTGAATCGCCACCTGGATGTCGTATTCCGAGACCTTGTCGTTCACGAGCGGCAGCAGCAAATGATCGGGAACGCCGATGATGATCCTGATTCCCGCCGCCTTCGCGTAGTCGAACGCCCGTTTGACCTCGTCTTCGTTCTGCATATAGACGACGCCGCAGCCGTACAGGTCCAACCCCGCATCGCTGATCTTTTGCGCCGTTGCCCTGATCTCGTTCTCCGATCCCGCGAGGGACATGTGCATGTCTTTTAGGGCGATTTTTTTTAGTCCGAGACGCCGGGCCATGGCCGCGCAGTCATCGAGGCCGAACTTCCTGAACGTGTACGAAGCCAGGCCGAGCTCAAAGGACGCTCTTTTTTTGCCGGATCGAATGTCTTTTAGCCCAGCTTCGGCATTCGGATGAAGCGCAGCGGCGGCCATGCCCGCGCAGGCCGCTTTGATGAAATCCCTACGGGACGTTCGGTGCATCGGGATTCTCCTTGAATGGTAAAAGATGGTTTATGCTTCCTCTTTTATGGATTTTTCGCGCAGCGGAATCCTTTGTCTCCATATAAATCATCCGGCGTGGTCTTTGCCCGGTCGTAACAGAGCACAAAATTGGCATCGTGGTAATAAGCCGAGCCTCCCCGTATCACTTTGTCGGTGCCTGTGACCGGGCCCTGGGGATTGGTGCTCGGGCTGCTCGCATAGTATGTATTGCTATACCAGTCGTTGACCCACTCATAGGCGTTTCCAGCCATGTCGGAGAGTCCGTACGGGCTGGTGCCTTGCGGATGAAACTGTCCTACCGGACTGAGCATGTATAAATAATTATAATAGTACCCCGTGGGCGTTGCATTCCCCCAGGGATATTCCCTGGCATCCGTTCCCCGGGCCGCCTTTTCCCACTCTGCCTCGGTGGGGAGCCTTTTGCTATAATGTTTGACGTAGGCGTCTGCCCCCCACCAGCTGATTTCCACCATCGGTTTGTTTTCAAATTCCGGTTTGACCTTGAACAACCCGTTGACGTATTCGACCTGGAAGTGATACGATGCCTTCATAAGGACTATCCCGCCCTTGACCACGTTCCCGGAGCTGACCTGGATCGATCCGGTCGCGAGGGCGGCGTTCAGGAACGCCGCGTACTGCGCGCAGGTCACTTCGAAGCGGTCGATATAATACGCGCTCAGGGTCACCGCGTGAGTCGGCGCCCAGTCGGCTGTTGTGGGCGTGTTTTTCCCCATGGTGAAAGAACCCGCCGGAATCAGGATCATGTCACCCGGCGATCCCTTGATTAATTTGACCTTGGCGGTGTCCTGCTTCCCTCCCAACGAAACGATCACCCTCTCATACCCGTCGCTTGCGGACCCCGCCTGAAAAAGCCCGGCCGAATTGATCGTTCCGAGTGTCCCGGGACTGAGCGACCACGCCGCGCCGTTGGTCAACGTGTCAATGTCATAATCCGTATAATGGACAATGCACTTGAACTGTTTCGTCTGGTTGCTGAAGAGCAGCGTGCTGTCGGGTTTAAGGGTGACATAGGACACGGTTTGCTGGCCGTTTCCGCCTCCGGTGGTGCTCCAGGGAATGACGGTGATCCGCACCTGCTGCGTTTCCCCCTCGACTCCAAATCCGTCGCCCTCGCCGATGTATTGAATCACGCCGTCCTTTATGAGGCCGACGACGATCCGGTTCAGCCCCTTGACGCCGCTCACCGTCCCCACAGCTTCCTGCCCTTGTATTTCGAGGATTTGGTCGGTTACGATGCCCATGTAATCACTGATGAATTTTTTCCATTCATCCCAGTTGTTGCGGTTCCCCGTCCAGTTCTGCATCGCCTGGGAGTATTCGCTCCACAGGGGACCGGCCAGAACGTCGTCCCAGGTCGGGTACGCGGAATAATCCACGATCATGACACGGACCATGTCGAATGCCTCCGGCCGCACCGCTTTCACTAGGGTGGGAACGGAGGAATTTTCGTTTTTCCGGAACAGAAAGTCCGGCCGGGATTTCGCGCCGTACCCGAATGAAAATTTGAAACGGGCGGATTGATCCGCGGGACGGGAGGGGTACTTTTGGCAGCCCGCCAGGACCAGGACGGCCAGACCGGCGGTCAGATTAATTTTTGTGAAACGGTTCATGACAATGTCTCCTTGTGGTCGTAGGGACATCACAGGGTGGTTTCGATGCCTCCAAACAGTTTCAATCCGGTGGTGCTGACTTTTTCCGTTCCCGATTTTATTTTTCCGGAATAGAATCGCACGTCTCCTGAGAACAACATCCTCGGGGAAATGCGGACCTGCCCGCCCCCGCCGAGTCCGAGCAAGGTGGCACCGCCCGTGCCGTAGTCGCTGTCTGAATACAGCTTGATTTCGCACAATCCCTTCAGCCGCAAATTCTTTTGGATCGGAACCCAGCCCCATCCCTGAATTTCAAACTGGTTGGCGTTGCTGTTCTTCCGTTCCGTATCGTACAAGTCGCCGGAGCCGCGCCTGTTTTTGCCTTTCATCCTTTCCCTGATAAAAACGCCCGCATCCGCGGATCTCCACTTGAACGAGGACAGCGCCTGGATCATGATCCGGCTGCCGGATTTAAACACCTTCTCCCCGCCCCAGGTGTCCTCGAAATACGTCGTGTACACCAAATCACCCTTGATCTGCATTTCCCTGCCGAGAAGGAAGGCTTTTTTATCGGTACCGGCAGTGAAGGTCAATTCGCTGCCCGGATCGTATTCTTCCTCCACACCCTTGAAAGGCTTGAATCCGCCTTTCGAAAGGAAGGTGGCCCCGAATCCGATCACCCAGTCTTCGATTTCCTTCGCGGTGCTGGCTCCGATCTGGATGTCCATTCCCTGCCCCAGGGAAGGAACCCGGAAGTTGAAAGCGGGCATGGCCAGAACACCCGCCACAGGGTATTCCTCCGCGTCCAGCGCATTTTTACCTGTCGGCAGGCTCATCCCAAAAGTCAGGAGAAGTCTGTTGTCCAGCGTCAAATAATGCCCTCCCCACCGCAGGTCGGAAAATCCGCCGAGGCTGTAATTTTCCCCCGCATCGAGGTTCGTCGTCGAAGGGGAGGTGACCGCGTAAAAACTCATTTTCGGGCTGTAGGGATAAATGAAGGTGAGGGGAAAAGCCAATTGCGCGGCCTTGTCGTCTTTCGCTTTCCATGTTTCAAAGGAAATACCCGCTCCGCCCGTCTTGTCGCTGATCAGCCGCCTCGGCTGAATCTGGCCAAAAACAGGGGAGAAATACAAACTGATCGAGATCAGAAGAATCACGGTTCTACGGTTCATGGCTGTTCTCCCCCTTCTCACTGTTGCGGCAATGGAACGTGTATTTCAAAACTTGCGGCATTCCCGAAGCTCGACTGATTTTCTTCCTGCGTCGGCTTCCGGGTGTCAATTCCCGGGAGAAAACCCTGATCGAGCACTTCCGCCGTGTGCAGTATCTGGTCAACCAGGGATACGGTTGTTCCGGGTTCATCAGGCATGCGCACCGTTTCCTGGGACGGCTCTTCCCGGGCGGTTGTTTCCTCGTGTGATTCTTCACGCGGCTGTTCCAGTCCGGCCCGTTGGTTTTCTTCCTGCCTTTCCCCGGTCTCTTGTGTTTGCGTCTCGGCGGCCTCGGCCACCTCCGTTTCAGAGGCGCCTTCGGCATAGAGTTCTTCAAGGCGGTCGAGCGGTATCACGGACAGGATCAGCCCGTCCATGCGTGAGCAGGCTTGCTCCGCCGGTTCGTACTGAGGATCGAGCTGGGCGGCGCGCTCGTATTGCTCCCTGGCTTTTTGATATTGGCCTTTGTCTTCGTAATCGAGGCCGTTGCAATAGGCCAGAAAAGCCAGCAGGTTTTCCGTTGGAATGATTGAAATTTCATCGCGCTCGGCCTGCGTCGGCGTGATTCCCAGCCGGTTCAGGATGCCGAACACCAGGTCTTTTTCCATGCCGAAAAACCGGGTCAGCTTGCCCTGGATCTGGTTTGGCGCCGGAACCTTCCCCTTGACGGTTTTCACGAAACCGGCGTCAATCCTGAAATTGTCCTGCGAGAGATCCATAAATGTTCCGTGGACGAGGCTGGCTGCTCCCAGCAGCCTTCCCAGACGAGGCCTTGCGGTCTCGCCGACCAGGCCGGCTTCTCCTAATCCCATTTCATCAAGCAGTTTCTGCATGCGGACGCGTTCCACTATCTGTAATCTTGCGACTTTGGCCAAATCGGTGATGAGCATGTCGGCCAGGCCCTTCTGGATGGGATCCAGGTCCCGGTTTTTACCGAGGTTCCTGAAATACAGGACGGCCAGAGTGCTGTCCGGAATGAGCGCGGGATTGATGGTTTTTTCCCTGAGAAGCGCTGTTTTGGCGTCTTCGGTTATCTGCTTTCTGATCAGGCCGGCCAGCCTGGCCTCCATGGCCTTGCGCATCCCATGGCCCGATTCCGCCTCCGTATAACGGCGGTAAATATCCATGGCATGGGGAATGTCGCCCCTGGTTTCAAACGCCGCGCCCAGATAAAACAGGGTCCTGCCGTCCGTGGAATCGGCTAGAAACGCCTCGAGCAGGAGGGGAAAAGCCTTCTCGATGTTGTCCATTTGATAATGGCCAATGCCCAGTTCGCGCTTGACGGGGATATTTTCAGGGTTCTCATCCCGGGCCATTTCAAACGCCTGAATGGCGAGATCATATTCCCCGTCCTCGAGATGTTTTTCACCCTTTGCAAAATAACCCGTGGACGCACAGCCTCCGAGCATAAAACCGGACAAAAATATGAAAATGAGCTTATATAAAAAACGGATCATGGCAGGTCTATTTTAATCTGAAAAAAACTCAAAAACAAATCAAAAATGCATTCACATGAAATTGTTCCCGCGTTAAATCCCCCGACCCCATCCGCGCTTAGAACATCGTCGTTTTTAAATGCGCCGCCTGGGGCGAGCGCCTTCGTCGGTCTTCTCCATACCGTTGCCGGAATCATTCGTGCCGATTTACAAAAAAATGGCCAAGGCCGCGCTGGCCGCGGCATTGGCCATGATCAAATCAACCCGGATCAATTTCGATGTTCTCTTTTTCCGGCAAGCCGAAAAGACCGGAAACCGGTTCACCTTGTCGAATAAACCCATGCAGGAAATGGAATGGCCGATCTCGAAAATCCGGCCGCTTCGACGCTCTACAGCCCGTATTCCTCGGGTATCAGCTGCGATCGGCTGAACTTCGAAAGCATCTGTTCCACGAATGGTCCCTCTCGTTCCGGCATGGCGGCGAGGGAGGCATCCATCATGTCCAGGTAGGGAAGTTCGCGTTCTTCGATGGAAAGGCCTCCCGAGGCAAGGCCCTCGCGGAGCATGCGTATCGTTGTAAGGGCGGCTGCGTGCGCCGCCTGATAGGGACCGTCCGATTCGACGATGGCGCGTGAAATGAGAATGACGTTTTCAGACGTCAGGATAAACGCCTGGGGATCCAGTGCGGCGTCCGATCCGACGAGCAGGTTTCGAAGCGCCTGCCCGCAATGCGTTTCATGGGCCCGGTTCATCAGCCTGCAGTCATAGAGCAGGTGTTCCAGCGACACGGTAGGCGCCATTCCTCCCAGCAGCTTGATGTTTTGAACGGACTCGTTCGACCAGAGATCGCACATGGCCGAGGCGATGTTGCCGACGGGGCTGAGATGCGCGCACGCCGCCGATTTGCCTTCCATGGACATGGGGAAACCCGTGATCGCTTTCAAAAAAACATTCTCATAACCGCAGTCCTTCCCGGGTCCGACGGCTCCCTTTTCATAGGCCACGAGACTGCGCACCGCGCTGACGGACCGGACCACGGCTGCAAAAACCTTCGGGATATTCCCCTTTCCCGCAAGCACCATGGCCGTATTGCCGAAACCGCAGGCGGTGTCTCCGGCCGCAGCCGTCCCGTTTTCCCCGGCGATCCGAACGATGCGGTTCCAGAGAAAATCCATATCCCTGGCACCCAGCACGGCCAGCGCGAAAATCACTTGCTTGAGGTCGCACATCAGCAAGGCATGGTCATGCACTTCCTTGCCGCCCGTCGATTCGATGGAAAGCATTTCCGCACCTGCTCCGGCGCAGCCTGAGAAAGTCTCGAGCATCCGGTCGAGCAGTTCCCCGGAACGCATGATCTGGGGCCGTTTGAATTCGCGCAAGTCGTTCGGCGTGATCCGCAACGCGCTTTTCAGCCCTTTTTTGGCATAGTAGCCTTCCAGCACATCGTTCATGATTTCGGTGAGTTCGACGGCATAGCGCGGTTTTTGCGTCATTTCCACCAGCGTTTCGAATTCGATGACAATTCCGTCCGCATGCAAATCGATGGCGCGTTTGCAGGCTTCGTCCACGATCTCCCGGTACATGGTCCGCAGGCCCGGGAATGTCGCGTCGGATATCTCCATGGTCGGCACGGTAAAATTGAGTTCAGGATACACCTTGCCGCCGCCTATC
>JBFZEN010000351.1:0-12023 GCA_041306805.1 bacterium | reverse complement strand
ATGCCGCAGCCGTTGCATTTTTCGTCGACCCAGTAGTTGCCGTCCATTTCGTGAACGCGGGGAAAGCTCATGTTGTACATCCAGGTGAACACGACGCGCTGCCACAGGGGCCCTTTTTCGACGGGCAGGTTTTTCTTTTCCTTTATATACGCCGATATCAGCGAGACTTTTTCAGCGGCTCCTGCGAACAGCTTGTCCAGTTTCTCCTTGGGGCCGGGTCCTCCCCAGGGGATGTAATTCGACGGCGTCTTGACGCTGAAGCCGGAGGAAAGGGGCAGCCCCTTTTCCGACAATAATTTTTTCAGCTGAACCAGAGTGTTCGATACCTGGCCCCCGTTCACGGCCGCGGCAAACAGGTATTCCGGATTCGTTCCCTTCAATTTGTCCGTGAACCAGATGACAGGGGCGGGCACGCCCCAGATGTATACGGGGAAAACCAGGCCGATCGTTTTCGACGAAGGCCGGACGGTTTCGTCCCGGACTCCCGGGATGGAGACGAGGTCGGCGCCGCCGATGGCATCGGAAATTCTGCGCGCCGTCCACAGCGAATTGCCCGTTCCCGTGTAGTAGTAGATGGTGGTGTCCATGCCGTTCTCCCGGGTTGAAATATCCGTGTGATCCCGATTCCTTCGCGGTAACCGGTTTTTTCAAGAAGACGAAGGCTTGTCCGCGCGCGTCAGAATCAGCGTCCATTCGTACAGGGCCTCAAGCAGTTTACGCAGAAAACCGCGCGTGGTTTCGTCGGTCAGATTGCCGGACGCGTCGAATTTCTGCTGGGCGTAAGGCACGGTGACCTCGGGCCGGTTGACCATGCGCAGGTTGAGGAACACCGCCGTCTGGCGGAGGTGGTACTGGGCGCGCGATGTGCCCATGGCGCCCCCCGCGCCCATGACGGCCGCGGGCTTGTTGTGGAAAGGTGATTCCGTTATGGGGCGCGAGGCCCAGTCGATGGCGTTTTTCAGCACGCCGGGGACGCTGAAATTGTACTCGGGCGTGGCGATGAGCAGCGCGTCGGCCGCTTTGATGCGGGCCTTGAAATCCGCCACGGGCGGTGGAAAAGCGCCCGCGTCCGAAAGATCCTGGTTGAAAAGAGGGATGGGGGCAAGGTCGAAGGTTTCAAGCGTCATGCCTTCGGGAAGCATTTCCCCCGCCGCGCGCAAGAGGCCGGTGTTGAAGGAGCCTTTACGCAGGCTTCCCGAGAAACCGAGAACGTGGACCGGGCTTGTCATGGATTCACCTCTTTTCACTTGAATGTCGGGGGCGCGCAGGAATTTTATCCGACGGAGATCTTTTTTTGCCGTCAGGAGAGAATGAAAAATCGTCGGAATCGTGTTTCCAGTCCGGAAGAACCGCTTCAACGCTTTCTGTCGCCACATCCGGTAATTTCAGCCCGTTGTCTGACATCCATGGAAGGATCATTCTGATCGATGAAAGCCAGGGTTGTACCCGTTGCCGTCTCGTACGCCTGGGCGACGAGATACCCGTCGTCCGGCGTGGTGCCGATCAAGCGGAATCCGGATGTGTCATGAAGCAGAATTTCATAGCGGTTCCCGTTTTCAAGAGGCGGAAGAAACTGGATCGAATTCAACGGGAAATACTGCATTGAAGAAAAGGCGGGAATATGATAAAATCCTTATGCCTCACGTAATTCCTCAATCAGTTCCCTCATCAATTCCTTGACCGTGGTCATTTGATTCACCCGGTACGCATTCTGACCGCAGAAAATGAGTCCTTCGTCAACCCTGCCGAAATAAGAGTTCACCAGGGCCTGCGCGATGCAGTATTTCGCCTCCTCGACTTTGCAGGCCGTCAGGCATCTGAACGGGCAGTTGATTTTCATCTTTCCTTTTGCTTCAAGATCCTTTAAAAACCGGTTTTTAATCGCCCTTCCGGGCATGCCCACGGGGCTTTTGATGATGACGATATCCTCTTCCCTGGCTTCGATATAGGCCTGCTTGAATTTTTCGGACACGTCGCATTCCCGGGTGCATACGAAACGGGTTGCCATCTGAACGGCCGCCGCGCCCAGAGAAAGCATGCGCGCGATGTCCTTGCCGGTATAAACACCCCCGCCGGCGATGACGGGAATGCGCCTTCCATATTTATCTTCAAAGGGTTTGATGGTTTCCAGAACCTGGGGAAGGAGCTTTTCGAGGGAGTACTCCCCGATGTGGTCCAGCTGCTCCTCCGAGAAACCCAGATGGCCCCCGGCCAGGGGCCCCTCCAGAATCAGCGCATCGGCCGTTCTCGCGTACCGTTTGTCCCAAACCCGCAGAATCAATTCCGTGACCCTGGCCGAGCTGACGATGGGCGCCAGGTTCACGGCCGGATTTTTGACCAGATCGGGAAGTTTGGTCGGCAGGCCGGCGCCGAAGACGATCATTTGGACGCCCTCCTCCGCCGCGGTTTTGACCAGGTCATCCGCGTTGCTGAGAACGCCCATGATGTTCACCGCGAGGGCGCCTTTCGTCATGCTCTTGGCCTTGCGGATTTCCCGAACCAGCGCGTCGTGCGAGGTTTTTTCGTATTCCTGCTTCGAGGCTTCGAGGTCGCCGAGACCGATGCTCGAAATGGTGCCTATTCCACCTTCGTTCGCCACGGCCGAAGCCAGCGAGGCGAGGGAAACACGAACGCCCATGCCCCCCTGTACGATCGGGATGTCGGCGGTGACGCCTCCGATTTGCAGTTTTGGCACGATCATTTTTATTCCTTGTTTTTTTTGATCACCAGACAGACGTTTCCCCCGCCGAAACCGAATGAATTGCTCATGGCCGCGTTCAACGTGATTTTTTCAGCTCCGCGGGTCACGTAGTCGAGGGGGCAGTCGGGATCGGGCTCCGTGTAATGGATGGTCGGGGGGATGACGCCGTCGTGCACGCTCATCACGGCGGCCACGAATTCCACCGATCCCGCGGCCGCCAAAAGGTGGCCGATCATCGATTTGATCGAACTGACTTTCAGCGCTTTGGCATGTTCCCCGAACACCTTCATGATGGCCGCGCTCTCGCTTTTGTCGTTCAGGACGGTGGAGGTGCCATGCGCGTTGACGTAGCTGATTTCACTTGCATCGAGGCGGGAGTCCCTGAGCGCCGCCTGCATGACCCGGGCCATTCCGTTGCCTCCGGGTTCAGGCGCGGTAAAATGGAAGGCGTCGGCCGTGTTGCCGTATCCGGCGATTTCAGCGTAGATTTTCGCCCCCCGGCTCAGGGCATGCGACCGGTTTTCCAGAACAACGGTTGCCGCGCCTTCACCCATCACGAAACCATCCCGGTTTTTATCGAAGGGACGTGAGGCGGTTTCAGCGTCTTCACTGGCGGACATGGACCGGGTGGCGCAAAATCCCCCGTAGGCGAGAGGGGTGATGCAGGCTTCGGAACTGCCGGCCAGCATGAGGTCGGCGTCCCCGCGCTGGATGATTCGGAATGCGTCGCCGATGGCGTTTGAACCGGTGGAGCAGGCGACCGATGGGGCCGACAGGGGGCCTTTCAGCCCGTATTTGATCGAGACCATGCAGGCGGCCATGTTGATCAACAGCTTGGAAACGAAAAAGGGATTCATGTGTCTGGGCCCCCTGTCGCGGAGGCATTCATACCCTTCCTCGATCGTCCGGGACCCGCCGATGCCGGAACCGATGATGACGCCCGCCCGGTTTCCGTCGAACAGGCCCGGCTTGAGCGCCGCGTCCTCGACGGCCATGGCCGACGCGGCGAGGGCAAACTGGGTGAAGCGGTCCACGCGGTCAACCGATTTCCTGTCCATCCATCGCCCGGGCTGGAACTGTTTCACCTCGGCGGCGAGATGGGCGGAGAAAGCGGCCGCGTCGAACAGGGTCACTTTGGCCACACCGTTCCGGCCCTGTTTCAATCCTTCCCAGAAATCCGCGACGCCGATTCCGATCGGCGTGACGGCGCCCAGGCCCGTGATGACGACGCGGTTTTCTTCCACGAACGATACCTCCTGAACCATGTCCGGCCGCACTGCGGAACGGCGTTTTTGCGTATGGCTGTTTTTCGATCTTGAAATCGACTTCTTGTTCCGTGAAACCTGCCGCAATCGGCCCTGAGGGGGACGCGCGGGTGCTCAAACGATCATCAGTGGGATTAAACGAAAAAAAACCGCAATCAGAATGATGGTCGTGGGAAGTATTTAACCGCGGTATCCGGGAAGCATCCGGGAAGCGGCATATGAAACGGCCGCCGTTCTTCCGGATAGTATAAAATACGATTCTTTGACGAATAAGTCAAGCGTTAACCGGGGCCAATCATCAGATGTAAAAGCGATCCGATCTGTCACCGCCCTGAACGTCCGTTCAGTCGATGCCCCCCGGGCATTCATTTCGCTGCGGTTAGAATCGATTGCGGCTCTATTTCAGCTCGATGGCATAGAGAGAAATGCTGAACGGTGCGACTTGAATGACTTTCGGCATTTCCTTCACGGCGGATGTTTCGGTCCGGAGTACGGGCCTCGGAGGAGGCCAGGTTTCGGTATTCAATTCAGGCACGGCGATGCGGACCCATTCCGCGCCGCCCCGCAGGCGGGCTCCCTTGAATTCCAGGTTCAACTCCCGGACGGAATCGGTGGGATTGACGACGGCCACCGTCACCCTTTTGCGGTCCCCGGTCAGCGCGGCCGCCACGTCGAGCGGGTAGGTGTCGCTTCCGGAGGAGACCGAGGGCCTGTCGACGCCCACGGTGCCTTTGACGGGCCGCTGCGGGGCATTTCCGCTCACCTTCAACGGGATTGTTCCGAAATGGTCCCGGTACAATTTAAACAGAAGCCCGATGGAGCTGTAGGCCGCGCCGGTCTCGTTGAACCAGACGCAGGAGGTCACGGCCGTGTAGCCGCCCATGGTGATGAGGCTGGAATGGCGGAATATCTCGTGCAGGCCCTCGGCGGCGCACAGCGTTCTCATGAAACCGCTTCTCCATCCTCCGCCAGTCCACTCGTCGAGCGCGAACGTGATGTTTTTTTCCTTCAGCCACGGCATCGACTTCAGGTAGGCGTCCCACGATTCGGCCACGGCCTTCACACGGTTGGGCACCCGGCGCACCTGGTCCGCCACGGGGTCCTGGACTGGAACGAATTTCTGCGAAACCGAATCGAAGGCCTGGTCCGTGACGGGGTACAGGTGCTCGGCCATGAAATCGATATGATCGGCCGAGCGGGCGAGAAGCTGGCCCGACCAGTCTTCCGGCGAGCCGAAGGCGTAGGGCAGTTTTGACGGCAGGGGAGGCCTGTGATGGCGCGAGGTGGTGCTCGTCTCGAAGGGCGTGGCGCCGGACGCCACCAGATTGATCGTGGGATCGACCCCGCGCATGGCCCGGGCGAACAGGTTGTGCTTCAGGGCGTAATGCTCAATGGACATGTGCCCCAGCTGCCACTGGCCGTACATTTCGTTGCCGATGCCCCACCACACGACGCCGTACGGCTCAACATGCCCGTTCATGGCGCGGATCCGGCCCATGGGCGTTTCCTTCGCCCCGTTGACGTATTCCACCCATTCGGCGGCCGAACGGGCGTCGCCGAATCCGATGTTGACGCAGATGTACGGGTCGATGCCGAGCAGGCCGCACAGAACCAGGAATTCCTCGGTTCCGACGTCGTTCGATTCCACCGCGTTCCAGGCGTAGTCGTAGCGGGGGGGCCTTCTGTCGATGTCGCCTATCCCGTCGCGCCAGTCGTAGCCGGCCAGCATGTTGCCTCCGGGCCAGCGGTATATCCCCGATTTCAGGTCCCTGAGAAGCATGACGAGATCGCGTCTGAAACCCTGTATGGCGTCGGCCGGCATCAGGGATACGGCCCCGATGCGGAAGGTCCCGCTTCCGGTTCCGGTGATTTCAATGCGGCCTTTTCCCGTGTCCGCGCCGGCCGTGAAGAAGAGGGGGTATTTCAGATAATCCCTGACGAGGGAGGGGATGGAAATGGTCTGCCTGTCGTCCGCGTCGGGCCCCCAAACCAAAGTCACCTGAACCGAGACGCCGGCGTCGCCCGAGAGCACGACACGGCCCGTGTAATTCCTGCCTTTGCGCAGTGCCAGCCCCGACTGTTGTACCCCGTGCGGCCCGGGACCCGCCAGGCTGATCACGGGCGTGTGTCCTGCGGCATAGGGGCGTTTTTTATCCATGGTGACGCCGGAGGGATCGCCGACCGGCCTCCACCTGTTCTGGAAGGGCCGCGTGTTGACGGGGTTCAATTTCGCCGTCGTGTCCACGGCATAGAAAAACTTTCTGTCGCTGAGCATCTCGGCCCAGAGGCCGTGCTCGAAGATGTTACCGAGAAGCTCGGTGAACATGCCGTACACATACGGGTGAATGGGGGAGCCGGTCGCCTTGACGTCCACCGCCGCCGTCACGACGGGTTCGGCCGGTCCGGCTTTCAAACCGGCTGCGACGGCGAGGCAAAAGCAGGCGACGGCGATCTTTTTCATCAACGAAGACGGATGCATGACATTCCTCCCTGATTTTAACCACGGGACTGGTTATTCGTCTGTCCGCTATTCGTTTTCAATCGGCAGATACAGGTCAAACACCCATTCGTGTTCGGGTGCCAGCGGATTCCGGAGCCTTTCGAGTTCGTGGATCTTCCGCCATTGGTATGGGCTTGCCTGTACCCAATCCCAAAGGCTCTTCCACGCTTCGGGACTCGGCGGTCCGTCATGCGCGGCCACGGCATACAGTCCGCCGTCGAACGCCAGTTCCTTGATGCCGCCGGAGACTTCGGTTTCGGGATTGATCTTGATCCAGAATTCGTAGCCATACGCGTTCTTGTTTTTCCCGGGAGGCTGGCTTGTGTATCCGAACACGGGATGCCTGGCCAGGTCTTCCAGCAGGCCTTTAGACCCGGCCCATTCCTTCAGTTTTTTCCATGCGTCGATTTCGGGGCTCGCGCTTTTCGCGCGGACGCTCGCCACGCGCATGGGTTTCAATTCTTCGATACGGACGTTGGGGGAAGTCATGGGGGTATTCTTTCTCTAATCCGGCAGGCGCGTCCGGCTTCGGCCCTCCCATCTTTCCACCGGACCGGGGACGATGCAGAAAAGCGGATGGGGAACGGGGCGTGAAACGGACTTGATTTGATTCAGCCACGAGGGAGAGCGAACCCGTAATTTCGTCATCAAATGGTTCCACTCGTAACGGATCTGGCCGCGGGTTGCGGTGATGGATACGGGACCATGAAAAAAGCCTATCTTTGCGGCGTCGAAACGATAACCGCGGCGGATCGCCTCGTCCAGCACGCCCTGTAAATAGGCGGCAATGGATTCTTCGGGCGACGGCGTTTCGCGGAAGCGGATCAACTGGGGGTGGTGAACATACCCGCGCGTCCGTTTGTTGAGCACCGCCTGGGCGAGCAATGCCTCACGCCAAAGCGCGACGAGGCCTTTTGCGTCCAGATACCCGGGGTGAATCGTCCAAAGCCGCATGTTTCAATTCCTCAAGCCGCCAGCAAACGGAATTCAAGTGCCGGATTTTCCGGCCGGGAAACCATGCCGATATCCGTTGATACAAAAGTATGTCCAAATAAAAATAAAATCAAGGATTTTTCATGCAGCCAGGGAAGTCGGATACCCCCGTGAATCAAAAAGGCCGGCGTGATCACCACCGGCCTTTGATCGTCCAATCGCGAATAACGGGGTTGATTTACTTCTTTTCCGCCGGGTAGCCCACGGTTTGCGCGTAGAGCACTTTCTGGGCTTCGCGCAGGTTCATGGCTTTGGCCAGGCCTTCCCTGTCCGTACCGTGGAAACAAGTCGCCAGGCCTTCCGAGGCGCAGAATAAATAAACGTTCTGCCCGATGAAGCCCCCGTCCACCTCGCCGAAACCGGGGAAGGCGTCCGCAGGGGGCATGCCTGATGGCGGCTGCACACCTGAGGATTGTCCCTGCGGCGGCTGCAGGCCGGATGGAGGCGCGGGAGGCTGGCCCGGTGTCTGTCCCTGGGGCGGTGCCGGAGGCGTGCCGGGCCGGGGAGCGGGTCTTTTGCCGGTGTCCGCCGTAAAAATGAGAATAACCGGCGCTTTGGCCCATTCCGGCCTGCGGGCCGCGATGGGGCGGATGTCCTTGGCCGAGACGGGCGTGAGTTTGTGGGGAAGGGCCTCGTAGAGGTACACCCCTTCCGCCATGGCGACGTACACGTCGATCTCCTGCATGTTCATTGCCGACGGGGCCGTCCGTCCCGCTTTTCCCCTCGGACCCTGACCCTCCGGGCGGTTCACGCCGAAGGCAGCCCAGAGCAGATTGGAAAGCGCCTGGGGCGGAAGTTTCGCCTCGCCGAAGCTGCGGATGGTCTGCCGCGCGGCCAGGGCCTCCATGAGCGGCATGCCGCCCGTCTTCTGGGGAGGCGGCAGGGGGACGGGCTGCGGCTGCTGGGCGACGCCCAAACTTGCGCAAACCAGCAAAAGCGATACGACTGCGACCCGTGTGAAAAATCCGAACATTCTTTGTTCCATCGTGCCCTCCAGTTTTTCCATGATCCAGGTTCTATCATTCATTGAACACGGGTTTCCGACCTATTCCTTCGGCAAAAATTTCATGTCCTTCATCCACGCGGTGAAACTGTCCGTCCACGTTTTGACGGATTCGCCCTTGTCGAGGCCGAGGTCGAAGCCGTGGCCGCCGCTGTTGACCAGGTGGAGCTCGAAGGGCACACCGGCGTCCAACAGCCGGCCGCAGAATTCAAGGCAACGGTCCGGGGGCGTCAGGTTGTCGTCGGCCGCGTTGACCACGAACATGGGGGGCAGGCCCGCGTCCTTGTGGATGATTCTCTTGAAACCATCGGGCACGCTCGGGTATATCAAAAAGGCGAAATTCGGATATGAAAGCGTGTCTTCTCTGTCCGGATTGAAGCATACGAGCAGGGCGAGGTGGCCGCCGGCCGAGAACCCGCCGATGCCTATTTTACGGGCATCCAATTTCAATTCCCCGGCGCGCCTGCGCAGTATTCTCACGGCTTCCCTCGCGTCCGAGAGCGCGGCCTGCTGGTAGGTTTCCCACGGCAAAGACGTCGTCCCGTCCGGACCGGGATTACGCGTCCGGTACTTCAGCACCAGCGAGGTGACGCCGCGCTTCTTCAGTACCAAAGCGATGTCATTCCCCTCGCGGTCGAACCAGACGTCACGGTACCCGCCTCCCGGGCAGATCACGACGGCCGCGCCTTTGTTCATTTTGGCTTCCGGCACGTGAAGCGCGTACGCGGGAACCATCACGCGCTTGAACACCCGGTTCAGGCCCGAGGGCGAGGTTTTTTTGACCTCCGCGTACCGGATCGAGTCCGGATCCTGGTAAGACACGGGATTGTCCCTGATGCCGTCCGGATAGAGGGGATGCTCAACCGGCGGCTGGGCATGCGATATATGCCAAGGCAGGATAAGGAGCGATAATAGGATCGAATGTGTTGTCTTCATTGTGTGACTCCCTTTGATAAATTTCAAAAATCAAATATCAAGTATCAAAATGGAATGCAAAAATCAAAATGGTGACAAGAAATAAAGTGGATGAATGTTCATATCGAATATCGACGACCTGCGGCCTGCGGTTTTATATTGAATCTGTCATTTTGATTTTTACATTTTGATTTTTGATTTATTGGGCGTTCGATGCGTCCGGATTTCCCTGATGATCTCCTATGGTTCCCTCTCTCTGGTACCGTTCAAACAATTGTCCCCAGGATGTCGTCTTTTTCCACCTTTCATAGATGTGCTTTTCCTTGAGCGGCCAGTGAATCCGGTCGTGGTTGAATTCCGACAGAAAGATGGGAAAGGCCACCAGCGGCGTGCGGAGAACCAGTTTCTGCAGCACGCGCGTGGGGCCGTACCAGGCCATCCATGCGAGAAAACGGTGCGCGTTGTAGCCGACCTTGAACCCCCAGCTTTCGCCCGACACGTCGTCGCCCACGAGCTCGATACCGGAGGGGATGCCCGTGCCGAGCCCTTTTTCGTGCGCGATGCGGATGTAGGGGATGGACATGGGATCGAACCCCATCAGCTTTGCGGCCACCGCGTCGATGGCCACCTGGTCGGCCGAGGCGAGAATGACGTTCTTCACCTCGGGCGTCATGGTGCGCGGGCCGGGGCCGTTTCCGGCCGTGCTTCCGTCCATCATGGCCGCGATGCCGGGGTGTATTTCCTTCTGTATGGCCAGAAGGTCCACCAGGGTCTCGTGGATCCACGAGTGGGTGTAATGCCTGTGCGTGTTCAAAAGACCGCCGAACGCGTTTTTCATGGCCCCCGTGGTGGTGGTGTAGATGTGGCATTTCACCGTGGGCAGGTGCACGATGTTTTTCCCCATCAAATAATCGGGCAGAACCAGTCCTTCGGGAAATATTTTCTTCAACACGAGCATCTCGGCCTTGGGCTCGTAGGGCACCCATTTCATGTCCGTTTCCTTGAAATTGTACAGGACCGGAATGCCGTATTTTCTGAAAATGGGAATATAACCGTTCAGGTCTTCACCCTTGTAGGTGTCTATCACCACGGTCTTGTTCTGGACGCAGGACAGGTCCGTGAAACCGGCTTTTTTCAGCGCCAGAACGGCCCCTTCCAGCTGCCAGGGCGTGGTATTGGCGCCGGGCATGGGATAATGCCAGGAAATGTTGTCCTTGAGAATGGTGGGCGCTTTCCGGTCGAGGGCCTTGGCCAGGCCGGCCAGATCAAACAGCTTTTCATAGTCCTGAAGCGCTGTTTCCGGCTTTGTGCGAAGAACGGCTACTTTCGATTTGAAAGTCATGTTTGGCAATCCTCTTTTTCGCGTTCCTTGTTTTACGTCCCGTTTTTTCCGGGGTTCCCGCTGCGTTCCCGGCACCCGGTCGTGCAACGTCCTCCTGCCGGGACGGATGAAGTGCCGAAAAAAGCCGAATCCGGATTTCAGAACCGGGAATCGTCGGGTGCGGGCGTTCCGGGACCTGCAATGATCACTTCGGTCTTTCGTCCAATTTAAACGGTTTTTCGGCAAGAATCAAGGCGGAATACCGCGGAAGAAACCTGACCGAGGGGAAGCTTGATTTTGGCCCGCGGCTTTTGTAGATTAACAAGAATCCATCGTGCAAGGCGTTCAATGAAAATGGAATTTTTGATTGCTGATTGCTGATTTTTGATTGAGAAAATCAGCAATCCAAAATCAACAATCCACAATCGGTCGTCGTCCATCCAAGAGGAGGTAAACCGGTGAAGCACAGCGTGATGCGGAAACAGCCGAACAGTAAAATGTGCCTTGTGTGCGGGCTCAAGAATCCGTTCGGCCTCAAGTCGTCCTTTCTGGAACTCGACAACGGCGAGCTGGTCTGCCTGTTCACGCCCATGGAGGAGCACCAGAGCTACCCGGGGCGCCTGCACGGGGGCGTGGCCGCCGCCCTTCTGGACGAAACCATCGGACGCGCCATCCTCTGCAAATACAATGAAACCGTCTGGGGCGTGACCGTCGAGTTCACCATACGGTACAAAAAGCCCATACCCATCAGCGGCGACCTGAAGGTGGTGGCGCGCATCACCGGAGAGACCAGCCGGACGTTCGAGGGGACGGGCGAAATCCTTTTACCCGGCGGGCAGAAGGCGGTCGAGGGAAAGGGCAAATACCTGAAATTGCCGCTCGATAAAATTGCGGACTTCGATTTTGAGGAACAGGAGTGGAAGGTCATTCCGTCGAAGCAGGATCCCGTGGAAGTGGAGATATAGCGCCTGACGCGCCGGATCTACTTGATTTCAAAAGGGAACGTGATTTTAAAAGAGGTTCCGTTCTTCCTCTGCACCGACACGGATCCGTCTATCTGCTGGGCCAGCAGGTTGACCAGATGCAGCCCCGTGGTCTTCGCCTTTTCGTGACGGATCGACGCGGGAAGGCCGACACCGTCGTCATGAACGACAAATTCATATGATTGTCCCCTGCCCCGGTTCAGCGTGATCAAAATTTTACCTTTCTGCCCCGCGGGAAAGGCGTATTTCAGCGCATTGGCGACGAGCTCGTTGACGATCAGCGCCAGGGGAATGGACAGATGGATGGGGAGCATCACGTCGTCCATCTGCACCTGAATGGAG
>JBFZEN010000350.1:0-7796 GCA_041306805.1 bacterium | reverse complement strand
GACGGCAAGACCGTGGACGGCACGGGTTCCGGTTCCTTCACCAGCCAGGCGGTGGGGCTGGCCGCGGGCGTCTCGTACCGACTGCGCGCCTACGCGACCAACGAGGCCGGAACGTCCTACGGGGAAGAAAAAACATTCACCACGCTCGATTCCATCTCGGTGCCCGCCGTTGCGACCACGGCGGTTAGCCAGATTCTCGTCAAGTCGGCGCAATCGGGCGGCACCGTCTCCGCCTGGGGAGGCGAAGCGGTCACGTCGAGGGGAGTATGCTGGAACACGACCGGGACTCCCACCATCGCCGATTCCAAAACTGTGAACGGCGGCGGCCTCGGCGCCTTTGCGGGCACTCTCCATCCGCTGGCGCAGAATACCACCTACCATGTCCGCGCCTATGCCGCGAACGGCAAGGGCACGGGGTACGGAAACGTCCTGATATTCACCACGCAAAGTCCCGCCCCGGCCGTGATCAAGGTGGTGGCGAAGGACGGCAGCGGCGACTACGCCACGGTGCAGGCCGCGTTCAACGCCGTGCCCGACTACTACACCGGTTCGTACACCATCGCGGTCCGCGCAGGCACCTATAAGGAAAAACTGCTGCTCGCCAAGGGAAAGACCAACGTCATTTTAAAGGGCGACGATCCCAAAACGACGATACTCACCTACGACGATTATGCAGGCATCGCGGGCGGCACGTCCCTCTCTTACAGCGCGGCCATCGAGGCCGATGATTTCACGGCCGTCGACATCACGTTCCAGAACACGGTCAGGAACGACGGCAGCAAGGCCGACCAGCAGGCCGTGGCCCTGCGGACCAACGGCGACCGCCAGAGCTACTACAACTGCCGCCTGCTCGGTTACCAGGACACCTATTACACCTGGGGCGGCGGCCACAACGGCCCCGGGCGCACCTACATGAAAAACTGCTTCATCGAAGGCTCGGTCGATTTCATCTTCGGCCGCAGCATCGTGGTCTTCGACAGCTGCGAAATCCACATCAACCGCGAAGGCGGCACGCTCACGGCGGCCAGCACGGACGCGGCGTCCCAATTCGGGTATGTGTTTCTGAACTCGAAGATCACGGCCGAGGCCGTGGGGTTCGACGGCCGTGCCATCACCACCTTCGTTCTCGGCCGGCCCTGGCAGGCCTCTCCCCGCACGGTGTTCATTTACTGCGAGGAACCCGCATCACTCAATCCTGCGGGGTGGTCCGCCTGGAACGTCACTCCGGCCCTTTACGGCGAATACAAATGCACGGGCGCCGGTTCAGGCGCCTTCGGCCGCATTTCGATCGGCCGGCAGCTGACCGACGACGAAGCCGCCGATTATACGCCCGCCAGGATATTCGCCAAGGCCGGCAATCCGATCCTGGGATTCGACTGGATGCCCGAAAAGCCGGTTTTCACTTCCGTCGAAACCGGCGCCAAAACGGGGCCGCTGCCGGCGAGCTACAGCCTGTCGCAGAATTATCCAAATCCGTTCAATTTGACCACGGTCATTCAGTACGGGCTGCCGGCGGAGAGCCGGGTCCGGGTGACGGTGCACGACGTGCTGGGCAAGCGTGTCGCGACTCTGGTGGACGCAAGACAGATCGCCGGCTGGCACCAGGCCGTGGTCGACGCGGTCCGGCTGGCCAGCGGCGTCTATTTCTACCAAATCGAGGCAGGGGACTTCAGCCAGACGCGGAAAATGATGCTGATGAAATAAGCGGAAGCCGGATCGTCAAACCGCCGGCATGATGGATCACGCCGGGTGAGGCCTGAATTTTCCGGCCGAATCCGGAGTTTTTCATATGATACCCGGCACCGGCCCGATGGCATTTTACATTGAATGGAATTACCGCGCGGAGAAGGGTGCGAATCAGATGTTGCAAATCTAGAATAGAATGTTTATTATTGGGTACAAACGTTTATAAACGACTTTTGGGGATTCAAGCCCGGTTTACACCGGCCATTTGAACCGCAACTGTCCCGTTGCGGTTCAACCCACACGAGAGGAGGAAATCATGGATTGGAAACAGATTCTCTGGTACATCGTCATCGGTTTTTTTGTGGGGCTTATCGCCAGGGCGGTGTTGCCCGGTGCCGACCACATGGGATTCATCGCGACCACTTTGGTCGGCATCGTCGGCTCGGTGGTGGGCGGCTACATCGGCAAGCTCATCAAGAAACCCGTGAAGGGCGGCGGAAAACCCGACGCGACCGGCATCATTCTGTCCATCGTCGGGGCGATCATTTTACTTGTCGTCCTGAGAAGCTGCTAGCCTGCATCAAACCGGAAGCGCACCGGTAAAAATTCACAGGCCGGATGCCTGCGCCGTCTTCATCGGATGGCACGGGTATTCGGCCCTTTGTTTTTTCAGGAGAGGAGGCCGGGGCGGCGCGGAAAGCCGGTACAGGACGGGCCTGCGACCCCAAAAAATGATGGTGTTTAAATAATTTTTTATTTTTGATGCGAAAATTGGGATTCCCAAACCTGACGACGCGTCCATCCGGCTTCACCGCCCCTTCTTCTTTTCCTTCAGAAACGACTTGACCATCCTTCCGAAACGCCTGTCTTTCCGCCTCTTCTCCAAGTAGGACATGCCGTGATACGCCGATTCCCTGCACAATTTCATGTAGCTCTCGTAACGGTCACGCTGAAGCCGCCCGTTCTCAAGCGCCTGCAGAATGGCGCAGCCCTTTTCGACGGTATGGGTGCAGTCGTTGAACCGGCAGTCCTTCGACATTAAAAACATTTCGTCGAAGGTGTCATCGATCCCCGCGCCTGCGTCCATAATGCCCAATTCGCGCATGCCGGGCGTGTCGACCAGCATGGCGCCGTTCTTCAGGACGATGAGCTGGCGGCGGGCGGTGGTGTGCCTGCCTTTGCCGTCCTTTTCCCTGACTTCCCGCGTTTCAAAAGCCGTATCGCCCGTCAGCCTGTTCAATAGTGTCGTTTTTCCCACGCCCGACGAACCGAGCAGACAGGTGGTGCCGCCGGGAACGAGAAGATCCCGCACCCCGTCCAGGCCCGAATCATCGATGTTGCTGAATGACACCATGGTCATGCCGGGCATCAGATCGTGAATTTGCGCCTTCCTGTTTTCGATTTCATCGGGCGAGAGCAGGTCGCTTTTACTCAACAGCAGGAGGGGATGGACGCCTCCTTCGTTCGCCATGACCAGGTAGCGTTCCAGACGCCTGACATTGAAGTCCCTGTCGAGAGACTGGACGATCAAGGCCGTATCGATGTTCGCCGCGATCAGCTGGATAGAAACATTTTTCCCGGGGGTCTTCCGGCGTAGAAACGATTTTCGCGGAAGTATGTCGTGAATGACGGCGAAGGTATCCTCATCCAGAAATCTCGTTACCACCCAGTCCCCCACGGCGGGAAAATCCATCGGCGAATCGGCGTTGAAGGCCAGCCTGCCCGTGGTTTCGGCGAAAATATCGCGCCGGCCGTTTGAAACCACGAAACTGTTTTTGTCGACCGCGATCACCCGCGCGATGCCGCAGCCGGGCCATTGGACGAGGTCGCTTTTGTCTTCAAACCATTCGCCGAAGCCGAGATTTTTCAATTCAGTGTTTGTCATTCCCGTCCGTGCCCGCCACTCATGGAGAAGGCGGTTCAACCGCATTTTGACGGGGCTCTGGACCAATGGCATTGTGGCCGCAGGCGGCCGAACGCATGCGCATTCCTTTTCCGCGTCGGGCGGAAACGGGCGCCGACACTTTGCCTTTGATGAATTTCTGAATTCTGCTCTTTTTTGGCGTGGGGTGGTTCATAGCATTCTGTCATGGAGCGGTTTGGACCGCGCCGGTTTTGGCGTGTATCCGGTTCAGCACCTCGTACGCAACGGTTTCTATTTCGTCCGCTCTGGATGCCGATGAGACGGCGTCCACATCGAGTTTCTTCCCGTCCGGAACCCATTTGCCGTCGCCCGAGGTGACAAGGAGGATGATTTTACTTCTGTCCTTCTGCCCGTCGAGAAAGGCCTGCACGTTGTTGTCGAGACCCCAGGCGATGCAGCTGCCCACGACAACCATGGCATCATATTGTTCCGCATTCACATCCCCGAGCTGTCCGATGCCGATCACCTTGAGCGAAGCGCCGTCATGCGCGAGGGAGGTTCTCAATTCGGCAATCAGCGCATCCTTGAATCCGCTGGTCCGCGAGGCCAATAAAACGCGCGCGCAGCCCGGTTTCCCTTCCATTTCAAACGATTGAACGTCATCACCGTGCCAGAGCGCGCGGGGCACGGAGCAGCCGAGCTGGAGCCCGGCCGCCAGCAGATATGAAAGTAAAACCGCCCGCAACCGCTTACGCATCATTTTCTCCTCACCGGCCGGGGGAATCACGGTTTCCGCCGGCTCTCCAAGACACGCAACACGTCAGAACGCCCCGGTCATTCCGGCCACGAATGTGAAATGGTCCTTTTCGAGGTTCCGGATGGCCTCGAGGCCGAGCCTCAGGTTCCGCGACGCAAGCCAGGTGCAGGCCAGGGCGGCCGTGTGGTATTTTTCGAATTCCGCCAGGTCAGATTCCACCCGGTTGTACAGGAACGTCCAGTAGAACCGCGACCTGTCCAGGTGCGGGGCCAGGGTGGCCTCGAACACGGTTCCCTTGGTCCGCACTTCCCCGGACGCACCGCGGAACCATGGATCGCTGTCCTTCCGCACAAGGTATTGAACGGCCAGGGACAGGGGACCATACGAGAGGTTCGCGTCCGGGCCGTAATAGACGACCCGGTTCGTTCCGGACGGCAGGGATTCGTCCGCCGGTCCGGCCGCGGAACCATTCTCCCTGCCCGTGTAGTAGAAACCGCCCAGAGAGGCGAAGCCGCCAACGTTCTGGGCCACCCGCAGGCCGATGTTCTTGTGGCTGTCCGAGTCGAATTTGGGTGATTCCCCCGAGGCGGGGTCCTTGCCGTTCCCGTTCACCAGCATGGCCACCACGTCCGTGCCGGTTTTTTCGACGCCATAGACGAGCGTGATTCCCCTGTCATAGGCGAGGTTGATGTTCGACGCCCCGACCTTGGTCTTGTACGCCTGGTAATCCTCGAACGTCAGGCGCAGCTCCCTTTTCATGAGAGGATCGCATGCCTGGAACTGGCCCACCAGCAAGTCCGCGCCCGACTTGAACACGTTGTCGAAGTGGATGTAAGCGTCTTCAATGCCGGCCACTTCGCCGCGTTCGGACATGTAAAAATAGAAATAGTACCCGATGTTTCTGTACAGCGATCCGCCGGAGAGCAGTTTGAGGCCCCAAGGGGTTTGCATGTCGCGGTCCACGGCGGCATCCTGTTCGGCCACGGCGAAAGCGTCGAAACGCACAGCCAGGGGAAACGTCTTGTTCAGCCAGAGCAGGTCGTCCCCGGCCGAGACGAAGTCGATGGCCTTTTCCTCCTTGGGAATCATGAACCCATTGCCCGCGAACTCGTTGCCGAATTCCTTGAGCCTGGGCACCGGCTCGTGGCACGCGGTGCACGACAGTTTATGGCGGCGCGCGAAGGCGGGGATGCCGTACGCGGGTGCCAGCCCCGACAGGCAGGCGCCCCACAAGGCCAACGTGATGATCTGTCTTTTCATGCTGCCATTCTCCTTGGCCGGTTTCAGTCGACGACGTCGACCCAGGTCTCGGCCGAATTGACGGGGACGATTTCGCTTTCGTCCGCCGGCACCTTCAGGAAATCGGCGACCGGCCCGACGAGGCGCTGGTAGTTGAGGCGGGCGTGGAAGACCACTTTTCCCGGGGGCACGCTTTCGGGCAGCTGCCACGAAAATGTCTCGATTCTGGTCTCGCGGGGGGCCAGCCTGTAGTCGACGCCCAGCGACTTCGTGTTCCACTGCATGACGGTCATGCGTCCCTCGCCGTCCAGATAGGGCATGCGGAAAATCCTGTCGCCGGCGGGAACTCCGTCTCTCGGCAGGCCCGCGAAACCGCCCAGGTCGAGCGGCAAGCCCATGTCCTGGTAGGCGAGGGCGTCCGAGGCGATGGTGTATTCCTCGCCCGCGAATCCCTTTTTATCGACGGGAAGGCGGTGCGTTGCGCCCGAGGCGTCCCTGGCCGTGACGTCGAGCCAGAGCATGCGGTCTTCCACCGAGCCCGTGGGTATTTTATGGCCGGCCTTGGCGTTGAACAACTGCACCTTGAGCACCACAATACCGCCCAATTCCACCTCCCTTTCCTCGGGGTGCATGCGCAGCTCGACGGCCCCTCCGACCTTGCCCGGATCGTGCGCGCCGTGGAAGAGATGCTGGGCCACGGCGCCCTCGTCCGCCATTTTCGCGCTGCGGCCCGGAGCCTTGGGCATGTGGCACTGAAAACAGGGCACGTTTTCCCTGGCGTAGGGTCCTTCCTTCCATTCCATCTGGGTCGATTTAACCCAGACGCCGGATGGATTTTTCTCGTTGTGGCAGCTGCCGCAGAATTCGGTGCGGTTGAACCATTCGTTGAGGCGCGTTTCATGGTGCGGCGAGACCAGGCCCTGCTTGGCCCCGAATTTGACGCGCCCGGGATTCGAGACGTAACTGAAGTTGTGTGGAATTTCCCCGTCTATGGAGACAGTCGTGTGGCAGACTTCGCAGCTCACACTTTCGTTCGCGCGCGAACCGGCCGACGGCCTGGGAGGCGGGACGTCACCGGCCAGGTAGGCGAGCGGCGCGTGGCAGCCGTTGCACCCGTCAGCCACGGCCTTGAACGAGGAGTCTTTCTGCGCGTGGGCGACGGCGAGGCTGAAATATTCGATTTCATCCCAGTGGTGGGTGTAGGCCTGCGACATCATGGCCTGCGTCCATTGCTGATAGATGTCGGTGTGGCAGCTCTGGCAAACCTGTGGCTTTTCGTACTGCGCGTATTTTCTGGTTCCGAGCGCTTTTTCGCCCGAAGGGGAAAGCTGGGCCGATGCCGTTCCCGTGAATGCAATACCGGTGATTACAGTCAGCTCAACTAGCCGCATGAGCGCCTCCGGAGAAAAGGGAAATGGTGGATGGATGGCGTATTTTAAAAAAATCCATCGAAAAAAACAAGCAAAGAAAAATCCCTATTTCTGCAGCATCAGTTTGATCGTGCGGCTCGAGCCGGCCGACTGCAGCCTGGCGAAATAAATTCCGCTCGGGATATTGCCCGGACGCCAGCGGACTTCATGCGCGCCCGCGTCCATCGGGCCGTCCATCAGAACGGCGGTTTCCTTTCCGGACACGGAGTATACCGTAAGCGCGACGCGGCCTGATCTCGGCAGATGGAACCGGATGGTCGTCTGCGGGTTTCCGCCATAGGCGGATCCGCCTCCGGCGGAGAACGGGTTCGGAAAATTCTGTTTCAGATTGAGATCTCCGGGCCCGACTGTTTCGCGGCCCGCGGCAACCGATTCGGAATTCTCAAAAGCGCCGAGGTCCGGAGCCGCCCCCGAATAGGGAAGCCCGCAGGGAACCCCCGCGTCGACGAGATCGCTGCCGGGGGCCAGATGCATGAAATCGATGTCGGGCAGGCCGCCGTCGGCTTTGCGCGGCGCGGCCATAGACGGGAAATCGAGGCTTGAGAAATCGTCCGCGCCGACAACGAAAGGAGCCATCCAGCCGTTCTTCTCCTGCACGGCGAAGGGTCCCAGTTCCACGCCGCCGTCGAATGAAACGCAGTTGGTCACGGTCAGCGCCTGTCCGGCCATGAGCGTTTTCATGATGCGGTAATTGGCCGCGGCGTTCCCGTATCCCGTGCAGTTCAGAAGCGTCATGGAGCCCACGTTGTTGTTCTGATCAAAGCCCTTGTTCTTGTTCGCTGCCGCGAGGCAGTTTTTCAGGATGAAATGATGCATCAGG
>JBFZEN010000349.1:0-3946 GCA_041306805.1 bacterium | reverse complement strand
AAATAACGACTTATTTGGAAATAGTGAAGATATATTGTTGCCTTTTTGAAAAGCATTTCAGAATTGAATGTGCTGTATTCATTCCAATTTTAAAGAATAATCAACTCCGAAAAGAGCCTCTTCTCCGCCATCCGCCACGATGAGCGCTTTATAAGTTCCGGGAAGCACCTTCGAAATATCCACCTCGCACCTGATCGAGGTTCCCGGATAAAAGACGTCCTCTTTTGCGGAAAACTTTCCAATGTGTTTTCCCTGCATGTCGTACAGATCGGCCCAGAGTGACACATGCAGCCTTCTCTCCCCCGTGTTTTCAAGATCGACCCGCACGAACCGGGTCGTGTCGGTTTTCATGAGACTGATTTTTTTAAAGGCGATTTTCCCGGCCCCCATGCGGCCGACATTCGTGATCATGTGGATGCCGTATCGCACTTTTTCGATGATGTGGATCTGTCCCTGCCTGACGGTTTCGGGATTCACCTCAATGACGGGTTCCACCAGCATCATGCTCCAGTAGGTGCCGCGCAGGGACGAATCGCTTGGCACGGTGACGAGGTAATTGATGTCCGCCTTTTCTCCGGGGCCGACCGCGAATTGTCTGGGGGTGAAGTTGATCCACTTCGAATTGGAACGCGGGTTTTTCCCGGGTTCCGAATACGCCTTGGTTCCTTCCGCGTCGTAACGGTAATCGTTCTGGTAGACCCTGACCTCGCGGTTTTCGCTTCCCAGGTTCTGGACCGTGATCACGCCCTCATAACTCCGCCCCGCCGGGACGGATTTTTCGTTGACCAGATCCCCGAGAACCGCGACTTGCGCCAAAGCAAGCGCGGGTTCGATCAGAACAAGCGCGAAGAAAATCCATTTTCTCGTTTTCATGTTGCGGTCTCCCGGGTCTTCCATTCACTCTTTTTGACATGGAAAATGATTCACTGAATCGATCATTGACAAGAAAAAAGAGGAAAGACGGAAATCGTCTTTCCTCTTTTTTCAATGATGGGACGGTTTAATGCGCTGCCGTCAACGTATAGGTAATCTGATGGTTCGTCGCCGCCTGCGTGGCCAGATTCGCGAAATCCGCGTTCGGCATGGTCAGCGTGTACGTGACGGCCGCTCCGGCGGTCCGGCTTGACCAGCAGCTGCCGACCGCACTCATGACGTTGCTCGGTCCGAGGCTTGAGCCGGTGAAATCGGCGTTCGCGCCCGTGCCCCTCGCGCCCGCGCCGCCCGTGGGTGCGGCCAGGGCCACGTTCAAATTCAGCCCGCCCGGGAGGGACGCGAATGTGGCCTGGATTTCGCGTTCCAGACCGCTTCCGATGAGCGAGGTGTAATAGACGCTCTTGTCGGTGTTCGGGCTGCCCGTGATGACGGGCGCGTCGCCGGCGAGCGCAGGCGCGCCGATGCCGAACGTCACGGCCGTACCCGGAACGCTCACGTCGATCAGGCTGATGGCGCTGATGGTGATGTTCACCTGATGGCTTTGCGCCATCAAGCCGCCCGCGAAGCCCAAAAGGGCCAGGGCCATGAGAACCACGGTGAAGCGTTTCATTGTAAAATCCTCCTAAAAAAATAGTTCATTTTTTGATGCCAGCGTTGATCACGATCAAACAACCACCCGAATGTGTTTCCGAGTTTCACCTCCAATCATTTCGATACTTTTCTGACTGATATGTTTGTCTGTTGTTTTCATTCGCTTTTGACTTTTATTTTCACCCGGAGCATGTCTCAAATTACATGCCATACCCAAATAGAATCCGACATGTGACGTAATGTTAACAATATCCTTCTTCCGACTTGAAATTGGCTGAGGAGCAATTTTTACAAATCGGTTCCCCTGTCAATCAAAATTGGCCGCAAATATTTTTTATTATGATAATTATTAATATGAATCCGTGTTTTTCTGCGGTATCAATGACGGTGACATCCGTCTGAAGAAGGGAAAATAAGGCGCGGTTATGATAACGAAATGCAGCCTGGCGATTATTTCAGATTAAGGGATAACTGCAAAATGAAAGGGAGAATAAGACGGGCAAACTGTGCCGGGATGAGACACCCCGTGTCATGAAAAACGGGACAACCGGGATCAATGATGTCGCGGATTGGCCTTCAAATTGCCCGTTCGTCCTGATCCTGCTTCGCATGCCAATGGCCTGTCGAAGGATGAACGGCTGATGAGCCTCATTGATGACATTTCCGTGCTTATGCTGACGCGCATGCGCGCAGCGGGAGGGGACGACGGGGGGTATTCACACCAGCACGTCCCTCAGCTTCTTCAGCAGCTCGGCCAGCGTATACGGTTTCTGCATGAACAGGTACCCTTTCTCTTCGATGAGCGGCCACTGCGATTTGTGATCCATGTACCCGCTGCAAAGCAGTATCTTGATCATGGGATTTTGCTGAAGCAGGTCGCCCGCCAGGTCGATGCCGCTGCGGTCCGGCAGAACCACGTCGATCAGCGCCAGGTTGAAACTCCGGTTTTCCGCCCGGAAAATGGTCTGGCCCTCAAAGGCCGTCGAGGCCGTGGAAACGACGTAGCCCATCTCGTTCAGGCTCCGCCTGACGAATTCGCGTATGCCTTCCTCGTCTTCCACCACGAGTATCTTTTCGCCCTTTCCCTTCAGCATTTCGAAAGGCACCTTTTTGACAAAGGACGGGTGCAATTTTTCGAGGGCCACCGGCAGGTAGATGTCGATCACCGAGCCGGATCCTTCCCGGCTCGCCGCCTCGATCCATCCGTCGTGTTCCTTCACGATGCCCTGGACCACGGAAAGGCCGAGGCCGGTTCCGTGCACCGCGTCCCCCTTGCCGCCGTAGAAGCCGTCGAACAGATGGGCCATCGTTTCCGGGTTCAGGGGCCGGCCCGTGTCGGACACGGTGATCTTGACGAAACGCCCCACGCGCGCGTGCTTCATCCGGCCGCATGCGGCCTCGTCGATCGTCGCGTTTTCCGTTCTGATCAAAAGCGATCCGCCGGTCTGCATTCCCTCTCTCGCGCGCACGGCCAGGTTCAGCAGCGCCTGTTCGATGCTTCCCCGGTCGGCCCTGATCAGGGCCAGATCGGCGGCCAATCGGGTTTGAACCGCCACGTCTTCTCCGAGAATCCGGCGCAGCATCTTGAACAATGATTCCACCGCCTCGTTGACGTTGAACAGAACGAAGTCCTTCTGGCGCTTCTCGCACAACAGCAGCAGCTGCCGCGTGAGCTGGCCCGCGCGTTCCGTGGAGGCCTGGATGTTTTTGATGTCCCGGAATGCGGGATGGGCGGCATCGCATTTGAACAGGGCCATGTCGGCCGACCCGCGGATGGCCGTGATGAGGTTGTTGAAATCGTGGGCCACGCCTCCGGCCAGTATGCCGACGGCCTCCATTTTCTGGGCCTGGAACAGGTGGGCGTGGATGGTTTTGTTCTCCTCCTCCAGGCGCTTTTGCCGCACCGCGTTCCGGATGGACATGATCAGCTCGTTGGCGGCGATGCGGCCCTTCACCAGGTAATCCTGGGCGCCCTCGCGAACCGCCTCGACCGCGGCCTGCTCATCGTCCGCGGCCGCCATGATGATCAGCGGAACCCTGGAGTGTTCGGTATGCACCTTGCGGAAAGTGTCGAGGCCGGTGCTGTCGGGCAGGGTCAGATCGAGCAGCACCGCGCTGGTTTCCTTCTGCGCGAGCACGGCGAGCGCCGAGGCCAGCGTCGTCCGGCATTCCGTCATGATAAGAGGCAGAAGGCTGTTTTCCATCTGGGTTTCGGCGAGCATTTCACGGATCAGGCGGGCGTCGCCCGGATTGTCCTCGACGATCAGAACCGTCAGAATCTTGGAAGACCTTACGGCCATGGGCTACTCCTTCCGTTTCCATCCCAGAACGGCCGAAACCGATTTCTGGGGAACCATCAGAAAGGACGGCGTCAGCGACAGTCCGATCCGCCCTCCCCCACACAGCAACATGATTTCAGCCT
>JBFZEN010000348.1:0-2778 GCA_041306805.1 bacterium | reverse complement strand
CTCCCAGGCGCATCGCGCGGATGCTCAGGCTGAACGGCATCATACGCACCGAGTCGGGGTTTCTGGCATGCGCCCGGATCATGGGGTGCACCCACGATCTCAAGGCCGGCCGCTACCGTTTTCAAGGCTGGGAAAGCCATTTTTCCGTTCTGCGCACGTTGACGCGCGGAAAAGGCGTTCTCGAAAAGATCACTTTTCCGGAGGGCATGCGCGCCTCCAGGATGGCGGGCGCCATGGCCGCGCGGATGTCCGCCGATTCGGCGTTGATCGTCCGGATGATGGAAGATCCGGTTTTCTGCACAAGGCTGAACGTCGATGCACCTTCGCTTGAAGGATATCTGTATCCCGACACCTATCTGTTCCAGTCGAATGACACTCCCGGGTCCCTCATTGAAAGAATGGTGGGGCGTTTCCATGAAATGTTCTCGGATTCGTTGAAAGTCCTGGCCGCCTCGGGGGGGTGGACCGTGCACCAGGTCGCGACGCTCGCCTCGCTCGTGGAAGGCGAGGCCGTGCTCGATTCCGAGCGGCCCGTCGTCGCGGCCATTTACATCAACCGCTTGAGAAGGGGATACCCGCTTCAGGCCTGCCCCAACGTCCAGAACCTGCTGCCCGGTCCGCCGCGCCGCCTACTCGACAGGGATCTGAAAATCGAATCGCCCTACAACACCTACCTGCACCAGGGGCTTCCGCCGGGACCGGTGAACAATCCGGGCATCAGTTCCATCAAGGCCGTATTGCGGCCTTCGCCCGTCAACTACCTTTACCTGGTCGCCAACGGCGACGGAACGCACACGTTCTCACTCTCGTTGGACGAGCACAACGCGGCCAAAAGGCGCTTTGAAAAGGTGCGGCGCGAGGTGTACCGCAGGTCCGCCTCCGGAACGGAAAACCCTTGAGCCAGCCCTTTTCCGAATATTTCAACTCGCTGAATCCCGTTCAGAAAGAAGTGGTGGAATACCTGGACGGGCCCTCTCTGGTGCTGGCCGGTGCGGGAAGCGGCAAAACGCGCGTGCTGACCTGCCGGATCGCCAACCTCATCCATCAGGGCAAGTCGAAGCCGCACGAGATCATGGCCGTCACATTCACGAAAAAGGCGGCCAACGAGATGCTCGAACGCGTCAAGAAGCTGACCGGAGACCAGCCGGTTTCGTGGCTGGGCACGTTCCATTCCATTTTTTCGCGCATCCTCCGAAGCGAATGCGCCTGCGTTCAATACCCGCGCGATTTCGTGATCTACGACAGGGACGATCAGGAAAAGCTCCTTAAATCGATTCTCGAAGACATGGGTGTTTCATCGAAGGAGTATCCGATCAGGGCGATCGCCTCCATCATCGGCAATTCCAAGAACGCCCTGGTCGAGCCCGGCGATTACCGGCCCGCGGGTCATGCGCCCGTGGAAAGGCTGGTCGCCGACGTTTTCCCCGAATACCAGAGGCGCCTCCGCTCGTTTCACGCTTTCGACTTCGACGATTTGATCACCGTTCCCATCAGGCTTTTCCGATCCCACCCGGATGTTCTCGAGAAATACCGGTCGCGGTTCCGGTACGTTCTCGTGGACGAATACCAGGACACGAACCGCGCCCAATACGAGCTCATCCATCTTCTCGCCGGTTCGCACCGGAACCTGTGCGCGGTGGGCGACGACGACCAGAGCATTTACCGCTGGCGCGGCGCCGACATCCGGAACATTCTCGATTTCGAGAAGGACTTTCCGGACGCTCGTGTTTTCCGCCTCGAGCAGAATTACCGGTCCACGAAGAACATACTCAAGGCGGCCGGCTCGGTCGTCGAGAAGAACAAGGGACGCAAGGGCAAGACACTCTGGTCGGAACGGGAAGCCGGAGAGAACCTCGAATTGCTGGAAACGGGGGACGAGCACGAGGAAGCCCTGGCGGTTTACGAAAAAATCAAGGACCAGGTGTTCAGGCACAAACGCGAATTCAAGCAATTCGCCGTTTTGTACCGCACCAATGCCCAGTCCCGCTCGCTCGAGGACGTATTGAGGAAGAGCGGCATTTCATACGTCATTGTCGGCGGGGTGAGGTTTTACGAGCGGAAGGAAATCAAAGACATCATGGCCTACCTCAAGCTCGTCGTCAATCCGAGGGACGAGGTCAGCCTGAAACGCATTATCAATTTTCCCGTACGGGGCATCGGCAACGTTACCTTGGGCAAGGTTGAGGCGTGGGCCGGGGCCAACGGCCTTCCGTTGTTCGAGGCATTGGGCCGCTGCGAATCAATTCCCGAGCTGTCCCAGAAAAACAGGCAGGCCCTGTCGGCATTTCACGGCCTGGTCCAAAAATACATCGAGCTCCGGCGCCAGATATCGGTGAACGAACTGGTGCATTCGCTGGTCGGTGAAATCGGTTTCGTCGCGATGTACAAAATGGATCCGACCGAGGAAGGCAGGGAAAGGCTCGAGAACGTGTACGAATTCCTTTCGGGGATCAAGGAGTACGCGCAGTCGACCGCCGAACCCGACCTGTCCTCTTTTCTCGAGGAAGTGGCCCTGGTCAGCGATGTGGACACGTGGAACGACAAGTCGAACGCCGTGACCCTGATGACCCTGCACTGCGCCAAGGGGCTCGAATTTCCCGTGGTGTTCATCACGGGCCTCGAAGAGGGGCTTTTCCCGGTGTCGCGGAGCATCGACGAGCCCGAGGCCCTTGAGGAGGAGCGCCGCCTTTTCTACGTCGGCGTCACGCGGGCCATGGACAAGGTTTACATGCTGTGGGCGCACCGGAGGAATTCCGCCTACGACGGAGGATTCCGCGT
>JBFZEN010000347.1:0-4200 GCA_041306805.1 bacterium | reverse complement strand
CGAAAAGGCCCTCACGCGCGGAACCCTGTCCGTCATTCTTGTCGACCAAACCGAAATCAGGCAGCTCAACGCCCGTTTCCTGAAACGAAACCGGATCACCGATGTCATCGCTTTTCCCATGGGGGCCGCGACGGACGGTGATGCGGCCTTCGAACCATGCATCGGCGAAGTGTCCATCAGCACGGATCAGGCGGCCAGGCAGGCGAAAGACTACCGTGTTTCCACGGAAGAAGAATTGTCGCGTCTGGTGGTGCACGGCATTCTCCACCTGTGCGGATATGGCGACGGGAACAGAAAGCAAAGGGCTGAAATGAGAAAAAGGGAAGATTGGCACCTTGAGCGTGCAAAATGGATCCGAATAAAAAAAATGGGATGAGGCCATCGGTAATTGGTGATTGGCGCCGGGTATTCGATGGCGGGGAATGGGATTGTATGACGCCAGAACCAAGGGCAAGTATCAAAAGCAGAATAACCGGAACCCGGTATCCATAACCGATTACCATTCCGTTTAAGCTGGATTTTAGCCCAAAAAATAGTTAACTTAAATGTTGATTTTATGCGAGAGTGGCGGAATTGGTAGACGCGCCAGACTTAGGATCTGGTCCCGGGAACGGGATGGGGGTTCGAGTCCCTTCTCTCGCACTGGTTTGCATGACAGAACACGAATCCCGCCATAGCGGGATCAACAGAAAGGAATTTTTTTGAAAGCGGAAGTGACATCGGTTAATTCATGGAAAAGGAAGCTGGACGTGGACGTGCTTCCCGATGAGTTCATGCCCTACGAGGAAAAGGCCGTCGAAACGTTCCAGAAAAAAGTCCACCTGGACGGATTCAGAAAGGGAAAGGCCCCGCTCCATCTCGTCAGGCGCCATTTCGCGGATGCATTGAAGGAGGATGTTTCGGAATCCCTGGCCATTCGTTTTCTGCGCGAGGCCATAGAGGATAAAAATCTTCTGCCCATCGCCACACCCGTCATCCGGAAGGTGGAATACGAGGAAGGCGCGAGCCTGTCGTTTTCAGCCGAGATGGAGGTGGAGCCCGAGGTGCGGGTCAAGGATTACACGGGGCTGAAACTCGAGAAAGAAAAGGTCAAAACCACCCAGGAGGACGTGCGGAACACGATCGAAACCCTCAGGAACGAGCATGCCTCCTTTCAGGGCATCGAGGGAGGCGCTGAAGCCGGACACATCGTCGAGGGAGACATACAGGCGCTGGAATCGACGGGCATTCCCGTCATAGGGAAAAAATGGGAAAACCGGGTCATCGAACTCGGCGAATCGCATCTGGGCAAAATGGTCCAGGACCAGCTTCTGGGGATCAAAACGGGAGAGGAGCGGAGATTCAGGGTCGTCGAACCCGTGCGCAGCCAGGACGGCAAAACGCGGGAAGAGGAAAAACACTACTCCATCAAGGTCAAGTCCGTCAAGGGTAAAAACCTTCCGGAACTGGCCGACGCGTTTGCCAAAAAGGTCGGCGATTTCGAAACGGTGGCCAAAATGGAAGAAGGCATCCAGAAATTTCTCGAGGCCCAGAGGGAAAAAGAGGCCGAGGAACAGCTCGAAAACCGCATATCGGGCGAGATCGTCCAGCGCAACGATTTCGAACTGCCTCCATCCATGATCGAGAACGGGCTTTCGGCGCTGTACGAAGACCATGTCCGGCGGACGCAGGAGCAGCCCAACCCGGAGGAATTCAGAAAAGCGTTCCTTCCCCTCGTGCAGCGCAGCCTGAAGTGGGATTTGCTCTGGCACAAGATAGCCGCGGCCGAATCGCTGACGGTCGGCGAGGAAGAAGCCGATCAGTGGATACAGAAAGCGGCTGAAACCGATCTCAAGAACGAGAAACGCGTGCGCGCCTTATATAAAGAAGAAAAACGCCGGAACCAGCTCAAGGAAAACCTGTTGAACGACAAGGTGTTCCGCTTCATCAAGGAGCACTCCAAAATCAAGGAAGTCACGGTCAAGGCGGCCGCCCCTTCCATCATCACGCCGTAGAATTTCAGAAGGAGAATGTATGGGACTGGTACCCATTGTCGTAGAACAAACAGGCCGGGGAGAAAGGGCGTATGATATATTTTCCCGGCTGCTCAAGGAACGCATCATATTCATCGGCTCGGGAATCGACGACAACGTGGCAAGCCTGGTCATCGCCCAGCTGTTGTTTCTCGATGCGGAAGATCCTGAAAAGGATATTTTTCTCTACCTCAACACACCGGGCGGATACGTGTCGTCCGGGCTGGCCATCTACGACACCATGCAGCACGTCAGACCCGATGTGGCGACCATCTGCATGGGGCAGGCCGCCAGCATGGGCGCCCTGCTTCTGGCCGCGGGCGCGAAGGGCAAACGCTCGGCCCTGCCTCATACGCGCATCATGATTCACCAGCCGCTCGGAGGCTCGCAAGGACAGGCCACGGACATCGAAATCCAAACGCGCGAAATTCTCACCCTCCGCGAGAAGCTCAACGAGATTCTGGTCAAACATACCGGCCAGACAAAGGAGAAAGTGGAGAAGGACACGGACCGGAACTTCTTCATGTCGGCCGAGGCGGCGAAGGAGTACGGCATCGTCGACGAAGTGCTGTTCAGAAATCCGCGGCAGAAAGCGAAGAAAACCGAATGAGCCTGAATCCCCTGCATCTGTGCAGTTTCTGCGGAAGGTCGTCCGAAGAGGCGGAGGCCATCGTCACCGGGCCCGGCGTGAACATCTGCAGCGACTGCATCCGGTACGCCGAAGAAATTATCAGGACCGACAAGAAGCGCAGGGCCATGAAGCTTCCCCAGCCCATGCCGACGCCCATGGAAATCAAGGACGAGCTGGACCGCTACGTGATCGGGCAGGAAGAGGCCAAGAAAGCCATTTCCGTGGCCGTGTACAACCATTACAAGCGGATCGGATCTGAAGACCAGGAAGGGGACGTGGAACTGGCCAAAAGCAACATTATGCTGATCGGTCCCACGGGCACGGGCAAGACCCTGATGGCGCTCACTTTGGCCCGTTTCCTGCAGGTCCCGTTCGCCATCGCCGACGCCACCACTCTCACCGAGGCCGGCTATGTGGGCGAAGACGTCGAGAATGTGCTGGTGCGCCTTCTGCAGGCGGCCGATTACAGGCTGGAAAAGGCCGAGAAGGGCATCGTCTACATCGACGAAATCGACAAGATCGCCAGAAAAGGCGAGAGCTCCTCGATCACCAGGGACGTTTCGGGAGAGGGAGTGCAACAGGGGCTTCTCAAGCTGCTCGAGGGTTCCATCGTGTCCGTTCCGCCCAAGGGGGGCAGAAAACACCCTGAACAGGCCCTGATCAACATGAACACGCACGACATTCTCTTCATCTGCGGCGGTTCGTTCGAATCGCTCGATAAAATCGTGGCACGGCGGGTCGGCAAGAAAACCATGGGATTCAGCGCGGAATCGGGCAAACGCAAGGACATGTCAATCACGGCCCTGTTACAGCAGGTTGAACCGGACGACCTGCTGCAGTTCGGCCTGATTCCGGAATTGATCGGCAGGCTGCCCGTGGTCTCGGCACTGGGCGAGCTCGACGATGGCATGCTGATGCGCATTTTGCTGGAACCTAAAAACGCTCTGGTGAAACAGTACCAGCGACTCTTCCGCATGGACGGCATTGAGCTCGAGTTCGATGAGAATGCGCTCAAAGCCGTGGTCAAGACTGCCATCAAGAAGAAAACGGGGGCCAGGGCGCTGAGGTCCATTCTCGAGGAATCCATGATGGACGTGATGTTCGAGATCCCGTCCATGGACGGGGTGGAACAATGTATCATCACCGAGGACGTCATTCTGTCCGGCAAGAAACCCATTTACCGCCCGGGGCGCCTGTCGCGTCAAAGCCGGTCGGCCTGAATCAATCCATTTCAACGGGGATTTCCGGCCTGGGAACGCACCCATATCCAAGCAGGACGGAAAATTCTTTGAATAATCCTTCCGGATGATGAATAGACGCCATCCGTTTTTTTTATAAGCATGAATTTTCCTGTTTTGATTCGTTTGATTCCATTTCGGGCGTAAAAAAAGACTTGACAAAATGCATTGAAATGAATATAATTATGGGTATTCCTTTTTTCAGTTGGGGGGCTCTCCCGTAATCTGACGGGATGCCTGTTCTGCAGGCGAAGCGGTGGTTGAGCACATCATTGGCGCTGGAGAGAGGAGAAAAGAGAGGAGAAGGGTATTGAAGCCA
>JBFZEN010000346.1:0-11368 GCA_041306805.1 bacterium | reverse complement strand
GGGCTTGATTCAAAGGGATGAATTGAGTATTTTCGAATAATCCATTCCTCAAAAGGAGGCATGCAAATGAAGCTTTCGGAATCGAAGGGAATGAGAACGGTTTCCCGCCGTGAATTTCTGGGGAAAGCCGCGGCCTTTACGGCCGCCGTGAATCTGGTGCCGCGGCATGTGCTGGGAGGGAATTCCGTGAAGACCCCGAGTGATACGCTGAATATTGCCTGCATCGGAGTCGGCGGAAAGGGAACGGATGACTCATTTGCCGCGGGTTCGCAAAATGTGGTCGCCCTTTGCGATGTGGATGATGTGAAAATGGCGGGCTTTTTGGAAAAGGCGGAAAAAGACAGGCCAAAACAGGCGGAAATGTATCATAAGGCAAAAAAATACAAAGACTTCCGTCGAATGCTCGATGAGAACGCGGGCCTCATCGACGCCGTCACAATCAGCATACCCGACCATACGCATGCCGTCGCCGCGATGGCCGCGCTTCACATGAAGAAACACGTTTACTGCCAGAAACCGCTGACTCACACGATTTTCGAAGCCAGACAGCTGGCCGCGGAGGCCGCCCGGGCGGGTGTGGTCACCCAGATGGGCAACCAGGGCCACGCGTCCGAAGGAGGGCGGCTGATCAACGAATGGATCGCGGACGGGGCCATCGGCGCCGTGCGCGAGGTGCATTGCTGGACCAACCGCCCCATTTGGCCGCAGGGAATCGAGAGGCCCAAAGAAATTCCATCCGTTCCCCCGGAACTGGACTGGAACTTATGGCTGGGACCGTCGGCCTGGCGTCCTTATCACCCGGCCTATTGCCCGTTCAGCTGGCGCGGCTGGTGGGATTTCGGAACGGGCGCCGTCGGCGATATGGGCGCGCACATCATCGACCATCCCTACTGGGCCCTCGGCCTGGAATACCCGGCCACGGTGCAGGCCTCGTCGACGCGGTTCACCGAAGATTCGTATCCGCAGGCGTCCGTTGTCACCTATTCTTTTCCGGCGCGCGGTGAAATGCCCCCCGTCGTCCTGAAATGGTACGACGGCGGAATCATGCCGCCGCGTCCCGAAGAACTGGAACCGGACAGAAAAATGGGAGGCGACGACGGCGGGGTTCTTTTCGTCGGCGACCGAGGCAAACTGATGTGCGGCTGCTACGGGAACAATCCCAGGCTCATTCCCGAATCGAGAATGCAGGAATATCAAAGGCCGGACAAGACCATTCCAAGGTCGCCGGGCATCGTCGAGGAATGGATTGCGGCCATCAAGGCCGGGAAAAAATCCACAACGGATTTCAGCTATGCGGGGCCGCTCACCGAAACCATGCTGCTCGGCAACGTCGCCCTGCGCATGAAAGATACAAACCAAATTCTCGAATGGGATCCCGTGAAGATGGAAATCGCCAACCATTCCGAAGCCGACGCGTTCATGCGCATGGACTACCGCCCCGGATGGAGTCTCTGATGAAACCGCGGGATTGAGGAAGGAACATGACGGAAAAGGAAAATCCCGGGGAAGGAAATGACGGTCTGGACAGGCGCGATTTTCTGCAGGGCCTGGCTTCGGTGCCCGTGCTCGGTCTTTTCGCGTACGCGTTGAACAGGCAGATCCATTCCATCCGGAAGCCCGGTCAGGCGAAAAAACCGGGTCCGGCGGCAGGGGCCGGGCTTTCGGACATCCACGTCGCCCTGCTCGGCACCGGTTCGCAGGGGGAAGTGCTCCTCAATGCCATGCTCAAGATTCCCGGCCTGCGCTTCAGGGCCGTGTGCGACATCTGGAAAGAGTACAACCAGAAAAAGACGGCGAATCTGCTTAAAAAATACGGCCAACCCGTCAACCGCTACGAAGACTACCGCGACATGCTCTCGAGCGAAAAGGATCTGGACGCCGTGGTCGTCGCCACGCCCGATTTCATGCACGCGGAACACGCGACGGCCTGCCTCGATGCCGGGCTGCACGTGTACTGCGAGAAAGAGATGTCGAACACGCTCGAAGGCGCCCGGCGCATGGTCGGGGCCGCGCGGAAAACGGGAAAGCTGCTTCAAATCGGACATCAGCGCCGAAGCAACCCCCGATACCTGCACTGCCGTGAAAAGCTGATCAAGGAGGCCGGCTTACTGGGCCGCATCGTGACGGTGGGAGGGCAATGGAACCGTTCTGTGCAGCCCGACCTGGGCTGGCCGAAAAAAGCGGAAATCGACGCCGCCACGCTGAAGAGGTACGGTTACCGCAGCATGCACCAGTTCCGCAACTGGCGCTGGTACCGGGGCATGGGGGGAGGGCCCATCGTGGACCTGGGTTCCCACCAGATCGACATATACAACTGGTTTCTCGAATCAACACCGCGTGCGGTCACGGCCAGCGGGGGAACGGATTATTACGACAAAGGCACTCACGAGTGGTACGACACGGTCATGGCGGTTTATGAATACGCCGCCAGGCAGGGAACGGTGCGCGCCTTTTACCAGACCCAGACGACGAACAGCTGCCTCGGCTACTTCGAAAATTTCATGGGCGACCTGGGCACTCTGGTGATATCGGAATCCGCCGGCCGGGGTTCGGTATACCGCGAATCGTCGGCTCCGGCCTGGGACGGCTGGGTGCGCAAGGGCTACCTGACCGCGCCGAAAGCGGCGGAAACGAGAGCGGACAGCGACGCCGTGCTGGATGTCCGTGAAACCATTTCGCCGGACGAGCACGGCATTCCCGTTTTGTTCAGCGATCCGTACCACAAGCCGCACCTTCAGAATTTTTTCAACGCCGTGCGCGGCCTGGAAAAACTGAACTGTCCGCCCGAAACCGGTTATGAAACCGCCGTGACCGTGTTGAAGGTGAACCGGGCCGTGGAGGCGGGGCGCAGGCTTGTTTTTGATCCGAAAGAATTCATCGTGTAAGAAATAGTTACAAGTTGCTTGTTTCAAGTTGCACGTGATGACAAAGAATCATGCCAGAATCCGGGAGCTTGGAGCCAGTCACCTGGCACCAGCAACTGATGTGCCAGAGGAAAAGCGCCGAAGGCGTCATTCTATTTTCTCTCTGCGTCCTTGGCGGCCGGCAGGTCCTGCGAACGTAGTGAGCAGGATTCATTCATCTTTTTTCTCGGCGCTCTCTGAAGTGGAAAAAAATAATGCAAAAACAAAACAGATCCGGCGGGAATATGGATGATACCAAATTAAGCCGGATTCAATGGGGGGCGCTGGTCGCCCTGCGCATCCTCGTGGGATGGCATTTTCTATATGAAGGCGTGGCAAAACTGCTCAAGGGCAATTGGTCCGCCGCAGGATACCTGCTCGAATCGAAGTGGATATTGTCGGGATGGTTCCACTGGATGGCATCCCATCCGGACGTACTTTCGGCCGTCAATTTTCTGAACATGTGGGGGCTGACGGCCATCGGGCTGGCCCTGATCGCCGGTTTCTGCACCCGCCCGGCCGGCATGGCGGGGATTCTCCTGATTCTGCTCTACTACGTCTGCAATCCGCCCATGCCGGGCCTGTTCTACTCCATTCCCATGGAAGGGAATTACCTCATCGTGAACAAGAACCTCGTGGAACTGGGAGCGCTGGCCGTGCTCGTTGTCATTCCCACCGGGCAAGTCATCGGCATAGACCGGATCGTCCACAAAGCGGTCCGAAGGTTGAAGAAAGGCTGATACGAAACCTTCCGCGAAAATGGACAAACCGGCGACATCCGCAGGGCAATTTTCGGCCCCCGGGTCTTTGACGCGCCGGTCCTTCATCCAGACCCTGGCCGCCGCCGGGGCCGGCGCCGTTCTTTCTGGGCAGTCGTCCATTCCTGCGGGGCGTTCGCGGGTGATCGGCGCCAACCAGGACGTGCGCGTCGCCGTAGCCGGACTGAATGGAAAAGGCGCCCATCACATCGAACTGTTCAATTCGCTGCCGGGCGTGCGCGTGGCCGCGCTGTGCGATCCCGACAGGGACGTGCTCGGTTTCGCGGTGGACAGGCAGAAAAAGAACGGATGCCAGGCCGACGGGTACGCGGACGTGAGGACTCTTCTCGAGCAGAAAGACATCGACGCCCTGGTGATCGCCGCGCCGAATCACTGGCACGCCCTGATGGCGGTGTGGGCCTGCCAGGCGGGCAAGGATGTGTACGTGGAAAAGCCGGTTTCGCACAACGTGTGGGAGGGGCGCAAGATCGTCGAGGCGGCGGCGAAATACGGCCGGGTGGTGCTGGCCGGAACCCAGCACCGTTCGGACGAGGGACTGGCCGGCGCTCTGGAGTCCATCCGGCGGGGGGAACTGGGAAAAATAAGGCTCGTACGCGGTTTCTGCTACAAAAAGCGGGACAGCATCGGAAAAGCGGGCGGTCCCCAACCCATACCGTCCGCGATCGATTACGATTTATGGACGGGCCCGGCCCCTCTCAGGCCGCTGATGCGCCAGCGGCTCCATTACGACTGGCACTGGTTCTGGGACACGGGCAACAGCGACATCGGGAACCAGGGCATACACGAGGTGGACATGTGCCGCTGGGCGCTGGGCGCCGGGGGATATCCCGAACGCGTCGTCAGCGTCGGCGGACGGTACGGGTACAACGACGACGCGGAGACCCCGAATACGCAAATCACGCTTTTTGAATACGATGTGCCCCTCGTGTTCGAGGTCCGCGGGCTTCCCAAAACCAAAGAAGCGTACGCCATGGACAGCTTCAAAGGCGTCCGCATCGGCATCGTCGTCGAATGTGAAAACGGGTATTTCGCCGGCGGGGCAGGCGGCGGATGGATGTACGGCAATGACGGAAAAAAAATCAGACAATTCGTCGGGGACGGCGGAAGGGCGCATGCCCAGAATTTCATCGACGCCGTCAGAAACCGTGACGCGTCCCGGTTGGCTGTTTCAATAGAACAGGCGCACATTTCGTCGGCTTTGTGCCACATGGCCAACATCTCATACAGGCTGGGGCAAAGCCTGCCCGGCGGCGGGACGAAGGAAGCCATTGCCCGGAGTTCCGCACTCACCGAGGCGTTCGGACGGTTTCAGGACCACCTGAGTTCCAACGGGGTCGATCCCGGCGTTGCGCCGACCGTTCTTGGGCCTTGGCTTGACTTTTCAGGCGGCGGGGAAAGGTTCGCCAGCGGCGAACGGTACGATGCGGGGTTCTGGGCGAACCAATTGCTGAAAAGGGAATACCGGCCGCCATTCGTTCTTCCTGAACACGTTTGACGGGCCGGTTCACCACGGAAATACACGGAGAAAATACGGAGCTTTTTATGCAACACCCCGATTGCCGTATCATTTTAAGGTTCATGCGAAAACAGGGGAGAATCGGCAGTCTCTTGCTTTTTATTTCGTGCGTCTTGCCGGCATTTTCACAAAGCATGAAACCGGTGGACATCAGGCTGCCCAAACCCATGTTCGTGGGAACGCCGCAGAACCTGCTCGTCCACAATCTCGAAAAACCGCTGGGAAGGCCGCGCCCGCCGTTTCTGGCGCCGGCCGGCACCCGGAACCTGGCCCTGGGCAAACCCGTCACGAGCTCGGACAGCGAACCCGTCATCGGCGACCTTGCCATGGTCACCGACGGCGACAAGGAGGCGTCGGACGGCAGTTTCGTGGAACTGGGTCCGTTCAGGCAGCATGTCACCATTGACCTGCTCAAGCCGTCCGTGATTTACGCCGTGGTGGTGTGGCATTACCACAAGCAGCCGGCCGTAACCAACGACGTCGTGGTGCAGACGGCCGACGACGCGGATTTTCAGAAGAACGTCCGCACGCTTTTCAACAACGACCACGACAACTCGTCAAAACTCGGCGCCGGGAAGGACAGGAACTACGTCGAAACCGCCGAGGGCAAACTCGTGGACGCCGGCGGTGTCACATCGCGGTATGTCCGGCTCTACAGCCGCGGCAATTCCGGCAGCGACGTGAACCATTACATCGAGGTGGACGTTTACGGCAAGTCCCTCCCGTGATGCATCGAAAAACCATTCTATGGATAGGCCTCTTTTCGGCCGCGGTCGCGGCCGGCGCCATGCTTCGCCTGCACGATGTGCGGCACCGTCCCATGCACGCCGACGAGGCCGTGCATGCGTTTCAGTTCGGCGGCGTGCTCGAAAACGGCGTTTTCCGATATGATCCTCTCGAATACCACGGTCCATCCCTGATTTTTTTCACGGCCGTTCCCGCGTGGATCAGGGGAGAAAAATCACTGGACCGGACGGATGAAACCACCTTCAGAATCGTCCCCGTTCTCTTCGGTCTGGGATTGATCCTTCTTCTTCCGCTGCTCTCGCGGGGCCTGGGCACGGCGGCGGCGGTATCCGCGGCAATCTGGACGGCCCTGTCCGCGCCCCTGGTTTTTTACAGCCGGTATTACATACACGAAATCCCGTTCGTCTTCTTCGGCTTCTGCGCCCTGGCCTGCGGAACCCGTTACCTGCGCGCCAAAACATGGACATGGGCCGCGCTGTTCGGCGCATCCGCCGGGTGGATGCATGCGACGAAGGAGACTTGCGTTCTGGTCTGGGGCGCCGCGGCCGTTGCCCTGGCCCTGGTCCGCTTCAATGCATTTGTAAAAAAAGACGACCGGATCTTCCATCAGGAAAAAATCCCGTTCAGGCACATGATGATCGCGGCGGCTTCGGCCGCAGGCATATCCATTCTGATGTTTTCCTCATTTTTCCGGAATCCCGAAGGAATCATCGATTCGTTGCGCGCCTTTTTTCTGTACTTCAAACGGTTTTCCGCGTCGTCCGTTCATGATCATCCGTGGACGTATTACATGCAGTTGTTTTTCCGGCATGATCCGGGCAGGCCCGTTTGGACGGAGGTCCCCGTACTGGTGTTTGCGGGCCTAGGGGCGATAGGCGCTTTCAGAACGCGCCGGCAGGGCGCATGGGACGGAAGGCTGGCCCGGTTCCTTGTCTTCCACACCGTCATTCTGTCCGTCCTGGTTTCAGCCATCGCATACAAGACGCCGTGGTGCGCGCTCGGTTTTTACCACGGCTGCATTCTCCTGGCCGGCCTCGGGACGGCGTCGCTGCTGCGATGGGCCGGAACGGCTGTCAGGAAAACAGCGGCGGGGCTGCTGCTGGTTATCGCGTTTGCCGCGGTTCTGCGGCAGAGCATCCTTTTAAATGGCAGATACGATTTCGATCCGTGCAATCCATGGGTGTATGCCCAGACGCTGCCTGATGTGTTTTCCATGGTCGGAAAAGTGGAAACGGCCGCGGCAGAGTCCGCCGGTCCCGTTGTCGTCATCATGCCGGGGCACGGGTACTGGCCGCTGCCCTGGTATTTCAGAAAAATGAAAAACGTAGGCTGGTTCGGCGGGATCCAGGAAAATATGCCGGCCGCCTCGGTCATCCTTATCGCTCCGGAACTCGAACAGGACCTGCTGCAGGCGCTTCACGCGGAGCCGCCCGGGGGCAGGGAAAAGCTCTATATTTCCTTGTGGAAGGAAGAATTGGTTCTGAGGCCGGGCGTGGAGGTAAGAGGATATCAAAAAATTAAAAAGTAAAATGATAAGATTGGAAGATTAGAAGATTAGAAGATTGGAAGATTGGAAGAGCAAAAATCCAAAATCCAAAAAAACAGCGTCATTGCCCGGCGAAAGGGAAGTGGTTTTGATCTCGGAAGGATTCATTAAAAACATCACCGGGCTTCATGTCTTTTCGCATGAAGCCATGGCCGCTGTTTTTGAAATTCTTATTCTCCACCCCGATAAAAACTACGCGGCGCAGGCCGCGGCGGACGCCTTTGCCCTGCTCGACAAGCTGGACGGAGAGCTGGGCCGGTTTCATTCAAACGGAGACATCGCGCGCATCAACAACATGACGCCGGGACAGGCCCTGTCCGCCGGCCTGGACGCTTTTCTCTGCCTGATGAAATCGCGCGAAATGAACCGCATTACGAAAGGCGCATTCGATGTCACGGCGGGATGGTTGAAGGATGTCCGGTCCACGGATAATAAAAAGGAGATTGAACCAGTCCCGGTCGGCATGCATCATCTGCTTTTCGACGAAACACAATGGACGATTACCAAAGATGCTCCGGTGCGCATCGATATGGGGGCCATCGGAAAAGGATATGCAGCGGACAGGATGGGCACACTTCTGCGCGAGTGGGAACTGGATAACTTCCTGATCCATGGAGGCCACAGTTCCGTGCAGGCCATGGGCGGATTGCCGGGTATCGGCGGTTGGCCGGTGTCCGTGCGTCATCCCCTGGACCAGGACCGGCTGCTGGCCGCGCCGGTATTGTCCGGCCGGGGAATGGGCGGTTCCGGCATCGGGCAGGGGCCGCACATCATCCATCCCGGCACCGGGAAGCCGGCGGACAAGGTTCTGGCCGCCTGGGCCGTCGCAGACGACGCGGCCGCCGCGGACGCCGTTTCCACGGCGTTGATGATCATGGAAAAGGATGAAGCGGACGCGATGCTCGAAAAGGAGCGCACGATCAGCGCCCTCACCGTGTATCGCGGGAACGGTGTTGTTTCGAGGTGGAGGATGTGATCAGCCGCGCCGGGGAAGGCCGGTCTTCCGGACAAGCCGGTACTCCCGGGCCAGCATCACGGGCATGCGCATCAGCGAAAGGCGGCTGTCGGGGTCCGATTTCCAGGAAATGGGAAATTCCCTGATCACGAAACCCGCCTGGAGGGCCCTAAGAATGATTTCGATATCGAACAGGAATCCGTCGCACCGGCATCGGCCGAACAATTCGCGTGCGACGTGTCCGCGATAGATTTTCAGGCCCATCTGGGTGTCGGTCAGGCGGGCGAGCGACGGGAAAAGGAAGGCGGCGGCCCTTCTGAAAAGCCGGGCCGAGATGCGCCTGGAGGGGGGCTGAGGCCTGAGAATGACGCTGCCGCGAAGCCTCCGGGATGCGTGGGCGATGTCGCAATCCATTTTATCGATGAGATGCAGTCCGCGCAATATCTCGTCTGGCGGAAAACACCGCCCGCTGTCCATGAAGAGAACGATGTCGCCGCGCGATGCGGCCATGCCCGTTTTGACGGCGAAACCCTTGCCCCGATGCGCGCCGGCGGCGATAATCCGGTCCGCGGCCGCCCGTTTTGCCGCATCGGCCGTGCCGTCCGAACTGCCGTCGTCCACGACGATGATTTCGCCCTTCAGGCCGTGACGGCCCAGAAAACGCCGCATGTCCCGGACGTCGGTCGCTATCTTTCCATTTTCATTGAAAACGGGGATGATGATTGAAAGGAAAGGCTTTTTATCCTGCTTCGCCATACGGAAGGAATTTACCACCTTTGATCGTTGAATTCAACCTTTTTGAAGACGACCATGCAGACTGAGCCCGATCAGATCCGTGTTCTATTCGAAGACGACGGCCTGCTGGCGGTGGACAAACCGGAGGGCATCGCCAGCATACCGGGAAGGAATCAGGACGGCGACAGCCTGCTGCAGCTCCTGCAAGTCCGTTTTCCGGAAAAACTGTTCGTCGTCCACCGCCTCGACAAGGGCGCCAGCGGCGTGATGTTGTTCGCGAAAACCGCCGAGATGCATCGCCGGATGAGCATGCTGTTCGAAAACAGGGAAGTGGAGAAGACATACGAAGCCCTGGTCCACGGGCGCATCGCCCGTGATTCCGGAAGCGTCGACCAGCCTCTGCGGGTTTTCGGTTCGGGGCGCATGGGCGCGGACCTTCTCCGTGGAAAGCCCAGCGTCACGGCATACCGGGTGCTGAGGCGGTTCCAAAACCATACCTGGGTTGAGGCATATCCCAAAACGGGAAGGCTGCACCAGATACGCGTGCATCTGTACGGCATGGGGCATAACATTGCGGGCGATCCGCTTTACGGCGAAAGGGAGAAACAGGAGGATTACTCAAGGCTGATGCTGCACTCCAGAAGGATATGCTGGAAAACGCCTTCGGGGGAAATGCGCACGGTGGAGGCGGAATTGCCGGAATCGTTCAGGAAAGTGTTGGATTCAATTTCAAAGAGTGAAGAATAAATGTGCAGGATGTGAAGCGTGAAGTGTGAAGTGTGAAGCGAAATGCTCACTTGGAGACCAGGAGACTATGAGAACAAGAGACTGGGAGACAAGGAGACGTGGGAGACAAGGAGACTGGGAGACAAGGAGACTGGGAGACAAGGAGACTGGGGGACAAGGAGACTATGAGAACAAGAGACTGGGAGACAAGGAGACTATGAGAACAAGAGACGGGGAAGAAGGACTAAAAACGCTGAAAACCTTCCCTTTCTCATAGTCTCATGGTCTCAAAGTCTCAAAGTCTCAAAGTCCCAAAGTCCCATAATCCCCATGTCTCAACATCGCTTCACGCCTCCCACTTTACAGCTCCTTGATGAAAATGTTTTTGAAATGGATGAGGGCCCGGCTGTCGTGGTTTTGAAGGCCGATGTAGCCTTCGGGGAAGAATTCGCGGATTTTGCCCCTGGGTTCGGCTTCCCAGTCGGTGACGGTCTTTCCGTTCAGCTCCACGGTGATGCGCTTTCCCTGATTCGTGATTTTATAATGGTTCCAACGGCCGGTCTCATGATAAGCCATTGCGGAAGGGGCCTCGGAGTCGAACACGCCGCCTGTCGTCCATTTGCCCTTCTGCGAATCGTCGATCTGGACCTCGAACGATTGATATATATACCCGTCGCCCGATACCAGCTCGGGGATCCTCAGAAAAATACCCGAATTGGTCGCCAGGTCGTCGCACCGGTAATCCAACTCGAGAACGAAGTCCCGGTATTTCTTTACTGAATACCACAGCAGTCCCATGCCGCCGTATCCTGTCAATTCCCCCGTTTTTTCGTCCAGCGTGAAGTACCCCGGGCCGTAATGGTTCCAGCCGTGCAGGCTGTATTTTCCGCCCGACCGGGGAAGAAGCTCCTGATAGTCCCAGAATGTCGTAACGCTTTGAATGTACTCAAGCCCCTTCCGGATGGACGGCGACGGATTCATGTTTTCGCCGGGGTTCTCATGCTCGATTGAAACGGTTCCGTCGTAATTCTGCCGTGACAGCTCGTCGAGAACCCCTTTGATGTCCCCCTTGCCCGACCCGAAGGGCACATCCTTCGCCTTTTTGTCTTTGAACGCGTCCAAATCCTTGAGATGCAGATGAACGAGGCGTCCTTCAAGCATGCGCAGGCCTTCGACGGGAGAAACGCCGGAACGCATCCAATGGCCCGTGTCGGGACCGCCCCCGATGCGCGCGTCAAGCCCTTTCACATGGTCGAGCACGGTTTGGGGAAGGGCGTATTTGTTCGGAAGGGCATGGTTGTGCACGGCCACCTTGACATCGTATTCCCGGACCATTTTTTCGATGAGCGAATAATCGTCGAAACCGGGTTCGGTGTTGATGACTTCGATGCCCATTTTTTTCGCGAAGGCGAATACGGGGCGCATGCTTTCCTCGGTGTTGTCAAAACCGACCACCCCATA
>JBFZEN010000345.1:0-3230 GCA_041306805.1 bacterium | reverse complement strand
ACGCGGCGTGGAAAAACACAACCTGGACGGGCGAGGCGGCCGTCGCCCGGTCCGGCGCAACGGCCCTGCTGTCGGCCTGGGTCATGGAATCAAAATCAACGGACGCGGTGCTGGCATTCAGGCGGTATGATCGGGCCTATGACAATCCGTACGCCTCGGGGTTCGCCGCCTCCGAAACGCAGAACGAAACCGGCCTGTACGCGGGGTTTGTGGTGAAGCCCTTCCGCCATGTCTCCGCGGGCGTGTACGCGGACGCGTTCCGCAAGCCATGGCGGACCTATTTCAATCCCGTTCCCGTCCACGGAGAGGATATGCTCGTCAGAATGGACGTCCATTTTCCGCGGATGTTTTCAGTATCGGCCCGGGCCCGGTTCCGCCTGACGGAAAAAATGGATGCCATTGCGCCCGATGAATCGAGCATGCTGCGCGAACGGTTCGACAGCCGGCTTAGGTTGGAAGTCCGCTTCAAGCCGTTCGGACGCGCCGAATCGACGACGCGGCTCGACTGGGTTCGCGTCCGCTGCCCCGCCATGCCCGCGGCAAACGCGCCGGAAAATGCTGAAACGGGGTTTCTGTTCCGTCAGGGCCTGAAAACCATCCGGGCGCGCCGTTTTCAGGCATCCGCGGCATGGACGATTTTCAGAACGGCTTCTTACGACAGCCGCGTCTATGCGTACGAACGGGATCTGGACGGCGTGTTTTCTCTCCCCATGTTCTACGGGCATGGAACCAAATGGCACGCGACTTTCAAATGGAAGAGTTCCGGCCGGACGGCCATTTCGGCTTCAGCGGGGCGCGTGGTGCACGACGGGGTTTCGTTCTGGGGATCCGGCCCCGAACGCACGGCGGGAAACGCCGAGAACAGGCTGGCTCTGCAGCTGGACAGGTCCCTTTGATTCCATTCATGATGACCTTCCTGTCTTCAGTCCGGCTCCAAACGTCATTCGAAAAATTTTTCCCGGGAAATGATCCGTATGGGGGGGCGGTTTGAACCGGCGGTCGTCCCGGAAATTCATTTGTTTTTACGGTTTTTTCAGGCTAAATTTGCACCCGTGGACGTCATTTTTATTCTGGGGATTGCGCTGGGCCTGGCCATGGATGCCGTGGCCGTATCGATTTCCTGCGGCATCACCCTGAAAAAACCATCGCTGCGCGACACCTTGCGCATCTCGGGCAGTTTCGGATTGTTCCAGGCCGTCATGCCCGCGCTCGGCTGGATGGCCGGCCTCACATTCCGCCGGTGGATGGAAAACCTGGACCACTGGGTGGCCCTCGGTCTGTTGTGGTTTATCGGAATTAAAATGATCCTCGAATCGGGGCATGCCGGAGAAAAAAAGACATGCCCCACGCGGCCCGGCGTTCTGTTCATGCTGTCGGTGGCCACCAGCATCGACGCGCTGGCCGTGGGCCTGAGTTTCTCGCTGCTGAACATGAACATTCTGGGCCCCGTTCTTTTGATCGGCGGGGTGACTTTTTTTCTGTCTTTTATCGCCGTGCTTATAGGCAAAAGGCTGGGTCTGGCGTTTGAGAAAAAAGTGGAGATAGCCGGAGGCGCCATTCTCATCGCCATCGGCCTGAAGATACTGCTGCAGCATCTGGGTAAGTAAAGCGTGAAGTGTCAAGCGTAAAGCGTTTCAAAACTGCGGGGCATTGAGACTTTGCGATTGTGGGACCGTGAAACGGGAAGATCGCGTGAAGCCGGTTCTTCCCGATTCACCATTCCCGATCCCAAAGGACTTCCGGTGCCCCAAGTGCAAAGCCCGATTCCCGTTTCACCATCACCACATTCGAAGAGGAAGACATGTCTCTCGACCTGAAGAACCTGAACAAACTCGCCGAAGGCAAGACCAAAATCATCTGCGAAAATCCCGGCGACCCCAAAACCGTGTACATGGTCTTCAAGGACGACATCACGGCCGGCGACGGGGTGAAGCACGACGTCATGGAGGGCAAGGCCCTGCTCGACTGGAAGACCAACCGCGACATTTTCGAATACCTGAACCGGAAGGGCTTGAAAACGCATTATGTTTCGAGCCCGCAGGAAAAGGTCAGTCTCGTCAAAAAGCTCGACTTCAAGATCAATCTGGAAGTGGTGACCCGGCGCGTGGCCGCGGGCTCCATTTTAAAATGGAGCCGGGTCGCCGAAGGCGACTGGTACGATCCTCCCGTCACCCAGTTCCACTACAAGGACGACCCGCTGCATGATCCCATGCTCGACGAGGCCTACATCGACTTCATCGTGCGCAACAAGCGGGGAGGCGAATGGTATTCGAAAATGCGCGATCAGAACGTGAAAGTCATTCTGGAGCTCGAAAAGGCCTTCGCCGAATCTTCAATTCAGCTGGTGGACCTGAAAGTCGAGTACGGAATCATCGACAGCGAGGTGACCGTGATCGACGAAATCACGGGCGGCTCGTTCAGGCTTTGGCCCTATGCCAAACCCAAGCCCGGCCTGCGGCAGAAAAACGTGCTCGCGGAGCTCGATCCGCAGGGGCGGCTCGACAAAGACACCTACCGCATGGGCGGGGGACTGGACAAGGTGAGGTCTAAGTTCGAGGAAATCGCGGAGATCACGGAAACTTTCAGGAATCTATAAAAGACGACCGCGGGCTTCCGGGCGGGAAAAACCTGTTGACAATCTGCCGGACCTTCTCGATCCACTGCTGCCGCTGTTTCTCGTCGCTTGTCACAACGACGCTGAATGTTTCCCTGTGCACCTTTTTCACTCCGCACAATCCGAATATGCAATTCTTCCACAGCGTGTCCAGCGGGTCCTTGAAAGCCCTCGCCTCCCGTCTCGCTTTCGTGTTGGATGTGTTGAACACCACGGCCGCTTTCGCCTTCAACAGCCCGCAGGGGATCCCTTCGCCCTTGTCCCCTTCGATGAAACGGTAGGCCGTGCCGGGACGCAGCACCCTGTCTATCCATCCTTTCATCACGGCCGGCGGCATTCCCCACCAGTTCGGGTGCACCACGACGATTCCGTCCGCCGAGGCAATTTCGCGGCAATGCGCTTCCAGGTTTTTGGGCAGCAGGGCGGTCTCCGCGATCTCCCCCGGGGGAAGGACGGGATCGAATCCTTCCTCGTACAGGTCGTGATATATCACCGTATGCCCGTTCTGTTCAATTTGATCCGTGGCCGCGTCGGCGATGGCATGGTTGAAGCTCTGTCTGTCCGGATGGGCCAAAATAACGGATATGCGCATCAATCATCTCCACGGCAAGGAATC
>JBFZEN010000344.1:0-4441 GCA_041306805.1 bacterium | reverse complement strand
AGGGAACGGGCTGGTACGACTCGGGCGCCTCGGCCCCCTTTTCCGTGACAAATCCCGTGGACGAAGGCAACCTGCGATACTGGTTCGTGAACTGGAACGGCGATTACTCGGGATCGGCTCCATCGGCTTCGGTGGTCATGGGCGGCCCAAAATCGGTGACGGCGGTATGGAAGATTCAGTACAACCTGCGCGTGGTATCGCAGTACGGGAATCCATCGGGAGAAGGCTGGTATGATGCGGGCAGCACGGCCGCGTTTTTTGTAACCACGCCGGCGTTGCAGGGAAACACGCGCCGGATTTTCAACCAGTGGACGGGCGGCGCCTCCGGGACCTCGCCCGGCGGTTCCATCACCATGAACGAGTCGAAAACCGTACAGGCCATGTGGCATACACAGCATTATGTCGGCACCGCGGTTTCGCCTCCCTCCTCGGGAACGGTCAATCCCGCGCCGCCGGGAATCTGGATCAACGAGGGCGAAACCGTCGTACTGTCGGCCGCGCCCGGAACCGGCTATTTATGGAAAGGCTGGTCCGGGGACGTGTCGGGGATGAAAAATCCGGACACGGTCCTCATCGACGGTCCGAGATCCGCCACGGCCCAATTCGGCACCACGTCCTCCTATCTCGTCACCACCGAACCGTCCGGATTGCCCATGCGCGTGGACGGTTCTGAATACCTGTCGCCGTGCGATTTCCCGTGGGCTTTCGGAACGACGCATACCATTGCCGTCGATTCGGCGATCAGCGGCGGCGCGGGAATCCGTTTTCTGTTCAAGGGCTGGAGCGACGGCGGGGAAAAGGCCCACCTGGTGACGGCCGATAACACCACGCTCTCATTCACGGCCGCCATGGATGCCTATGTATACCTGACGACGGCGGCCAATCCGGATACGGGGGGCAGCCCGATACCGGCCCCGCCGGGAACCTGGCTGAAAAAAGGAACGGTGGCCACGCTGTACGCCGTTCCAAACGTTCTGAAGGGTTTTGCCTTTACGGGCTGGGGCGGAAGCCGTTCGGGACTGGCCAATCCGGATACGGTGGTGATGCATTCACCCAGGCTGGTCACCGCGAATTTTTCGGTACAGGCATATTCATTCACCGTCCAAATCGATCCGGCCGGCGCCGGATCGGTGCTGAAATCACCCGAGAAAGCCGGCTATTCGCCGGGTGAAATGGTTCAGCTGACCGCCGTTCCGGCCGGCGGATACCGTTTCGATTCATGGAGCGTCGACGCCACGGGCACGGCGAATCCCGTCGTCGTCTGGATATACGACAACAAGACGGTGGCGGCGCATTTCAAAACAAATACGGATGTAGACGAAAGAACGGATGCAACGGCCGGGCCCGCCCTGTTTTCACTCGAGCAGAATTATCCCAATCCGTTCAACCCTGAAACGGCGATCCGGTTTTCACTGCCCGAGGCGGGCCCCGTGAGCCTGACGGTGTACAACACGATGGGTTCAGCCGTGCGGACGCTGGTGAACGGAATCCGTTCCGCCGGAACCCATCAAGCCGTCTGGGACGGCCGTTCCGACGGAGGAAGTGAAGTGAGCGCCGGAACATACCTGATCGTGCTCCAATCGGTGGGCCGGATGCGTCAAATGAAGACCGTGTTCATGAAATAGCACCGATTCTCTTTCAGCCTTCCCGCGGAATTCAACCGCCCCGGCGGCAGCCATGCGCCGGGGCTTTTTTTCTCCTTGACTGGCAATGGGACGGTCATTAACTTGTCAAAAGTCAGGGTTCAGGGCATATTCGTGGTCATCACCCTGACGACCGATTTCGGCCGCAAAGACGCGACTGCCGCTTCCATGAAAGGCGTCATGATGGGCATTTGTCCGTCCGCGCGCATCACGGACATCACGCATGAAGCCGATCCCCGGAACGCGGCAGCGCTGCGGAAAAAGCGGGAGACCAGGTGAAGGTTGTTTTTACATAATCTGTTCAGGATGCTTGTAGGGCTTTATTCAACATGACAGGACGGCCGTGTATGCGCCCATTCCATTTTCCCGTTTTCACGAAAAGCCGGTGGCAGAGCGATGCCTATCCGCTCTACCGGACGGAGCGGAAATCGAAGCCGTGGGTGAATGCGCTGCTGTTCGCCTTGACCTGCCTGACCACATTTTTTGTGGCCACCGGCGAAGGCTGGGTCAGGGCCCTCATGTATTCGGGCGGCATCATGGGCATTCTGCTGGCGCATGAAATGGGTCATTACCTCACGGCCAAAAAGAACGGCGTCGAGGCCACGCTTCCCTATTTCATCCCCATTCCATTTCCCCCGTTCGGCACCATGGGCGCGGTGATTAAAATGGGGGGCCGCATTCCCAACCGCAGGGCCCTGTTCGACATAGGCGCGGCCGGCCCTCTCTCGGGGCTGTGCGTCATCATTCCCGTCATCATCGTCGGTCTGAAATTGTCGCGCATGGTCGAAACCGCCGCACTCGATGAATCCACCCTGTCTCTGGGCGACTCCATGCTGTTCGTTTTACTGTCGCGGATCGTTCTGGGGGAATTGCCGCCGGACAAGGACATTTTGCTGCATCCGCTCGCCTTTGCCGGATGGGCCGGGCTTCTTGTCACGGCGCTCAACCTTCTGCCCGTGGGCCAGCTCGACGGCGGGCACATCGTTTATTCGCTGTTCAGGAAAAAAAGCCGCTGGGTTTCGGCCCTGTTTTACGGCATGCTGGTCGCCGTGTGCCTCTTTTTTTATTTCGGGTGGTTTCTGATGGCCCTGATTCTCCTCTTGATCCGCAAACATCCCCCGACCCTGGACGACGACATGCCGCTCGGCCCGGAGAGGATGGTTCTCGGCGCTTTCATGCTGGCCGTTTTCCTTCTCTCGTTCACGCCGGTCCCTTTCGGTTTCGGAGAAGGGCTGATTCCCATGCTGATCAAGGGGCTTCACTTGCGGTGATCAAAAAACCGCCATGGACCGGGTTCGGATCATACAACCGATTTTGCATATTCTTGAAAAAATCAGTTCATCTAAAAGAGGCTTGACATGAAGGTTTCGCGCAGAATCCCATTGGCCAGATCCATGGTCTGTTTGACACTGGCCGTTATTCCGATTTGGACTTCCCTTGCGCAAACGGCGGCCGATGCCCGCCCGGGCGGCAAGGTCATCTTCCCCATTTTCTGGACCTTCGGAGACAAGGAGATAGAAAATCCCGATCTCATGAAAAAGCAATTCATGGACATCAAACAGGCCGGTTTCGGGGGCGTGTACTGCATGATACGGGCGACGCGCTACCACCTGTTCGACGCCGAAGTGACCGAGGCGGCGAAATTGGCGAGCCGGCTCTGCCTTGAGAACGGCATGGAATTCGTCTGGGGGCCCGATCCAAGATTCGCAGCGACCGCCATCATCCGGGAAACGGGGTATGGGGCTGAGATGCTCATGGTCAACAGGGAGTTCAATCCGCGGCTGAACGTCCCGGAAGGGGCGGATGACGAAACGGTTCTGGTCAACGAGGCCACAGTGGAAGACGGCCGCTACAACCTGAAGTACGCGTATCCCGCGCGGCGCGACCTGCACATGCTCACCGAGGTCAGCCTGTGGCTTAATCCCCTGAAAGTGGAAAAAGTCTACGCCTACCAGAGGAAGGACGGCAAGGTGGTCGCATCCACGGTGCGCGACATCACCCCGGGCCACCACCTGTTCGTGAACCGGGCCTTCAATTATATAGAAGTGTTCGGGAAACCCGACCTGCCGGAAGGGGAGTGGTACGTCTTCGCCTTTCCCAGGTTCGGCACCAACATGTACGCGTACGATTCGCCCGAGCACGAAGTCCTGTTTCTTTCACTGATCGACCGGTATAAGGATGAAGACATCCGCTTCAACGGATTCTGGTGGGACGAACCCGGTTATTATTTCCAGTTCGGCCACTTCGCCGTCAGCCGTTTCATCTACCGCGATTTCCGGGAGAAATACGGCTACGACCTGCAGGAGAGCCTGTACGCTCTGACGCTGAACCTCGACGACGACAGCCACATCCGCGTTCGCACCGATTACTTCCATCTTCTGATGGATTACGTGTTCGGCGGCGAACAGAGGCTCTGGCAAAAAGGCGAGGCATTGTTCGGGCCCATGCGCATGGGCATACATCAGACGTGGCACTGGCTGCCCGACGACGTGTATACCGGGGCCGGAGACGTTTGGAAAGGGCTCGTCGGCGTGGACGGCGGATACACGGACGAGGGCAATTTTGAAAGATATTTCAAGGCCGACGAATCGGAACGGTACATCCAGGTCTCGCGCATGGTGGTGGCGGCAAGCCTGGCCAAATTTTCACGCGACAAAAAAGCGCATTTCAACCAGTGGGGGGTGCAGTACGGCAACGAGGTCCCCGTATACTTGAACGATTTGATGGCCTCCTTTTCCAACGAATGGATCAACCACTGCTACGGATACACGGGCGTGCTGGGGGCCGACCGGAATTTC
>JBFZEN010000343.1:0-6191 GCA_041306805.1 bacterium | reverse complement strand
TGGGAAGCCGTCGACGCGTCCGATCCCGCGGCGAATGCCTCGGGTAAGAACAGGGAAGAAACCGTGGCCACCGGGCCTTTTCTGCAAATCGATTCAAGGGATTGGCCGGCTTATCCGTTCTCGGGCTGCTTTGTCCGCCTGTGGCGTTTCCAGAATACCGCGGCTTCAAATAACAGTTTCAGCCGTTCGGGATTTGACACGCGGTTTTTCGCGCGGATCTTCACCCGCCACGTGATCGCATTCCAGGCCGCGGGCGAGATCTCGCAGGGAACCGTGCCCGTGGTCAGGCGGCTCCACATCGGCGGGGGAAAAACACTGCGGGGTCTTCCCAACGGCTCGCTTTCGGGAGACAACGCGGTCTTCTCGTCGCTCGAATACCGCGTGCCCGTCCTTTTCGAAAAACATGAGGACACCGGATTCCGGTTCGGATACATGGCCGTTTTCTTCGCGGACATGGGCGCGGCGTGGAACCGGGACCAGGCATTCAAACGGGAATTGCTGCGGGGATCTTTCGGCTTCGGTTTTCACGGCATTTTAGACAGGCTCGTGCTTCGGCTGGAATGGGGCACGCGGGGGAAAGGCGCCGGTTTCATCAGCACGGGCACGGGCGTCAAATTTTAATCCCTCTTTTGGCGGGACGGGCTTGCGGCGGAGCCGTTCATCAGGGAAAAACAGTCCACCCGGCAGTTTTTCGGCGAATTTTATGGAAACCGGACGCATGAATCACGATGTTTTTTATGTCCGTCCCCAGGACGTATCCGATGAAACGATCGTTTTCAGGGGAGACGAGAACAGGCATCTGGTCCGCGCCATGCGAAAAAGGGCGGGGGACTCGGTCCTGGCCGTGGACGGCCGGGGCAGGGCCTACGCGGTCCGCATCCTGAAAGCCGGGAAAGGGGAGACGACGGCGGAAATCACGGGCGTCCATGAAAAGCCCGGAGAAAGGGATCTGGAAATGACTTTGGCCCAGGGGCTGATCAAGGGCGGCCGTCTCGACTGGCTGGTTGAAAAGGCCTCGGAAATCGGCGTCCATACAATCGTGCCGGTCAGCACGGCGAACAGCGTGCTGAAAACCCTTTCACCCCAGCGGATGTCACGGCTTCAGAAAATCGCACTGTCGGCCATGAAACAGTCCGGCCGGTCTTTTCTTCCCGGTATTGCGCCGGTGACCGCTTTCGACGCCGTACTCGAATCATCATCCGTTTTCGACGTCAGGCTCATCGCCCATCCTGTCCCGCGGGGCGGGCCGGGTGTGCCCATTCCGCGCGGCCGCCGCATTCTCTGCCTCGTCGGGCCGGAGGGCGGATTTGAATCGCATGAGGTGGAAAAGGCCTTTGAATGCGGTTTCCTCGCCGTCTCTCTCGGTCCGGCCCGCCTCAGGGCCGAAACGGCGGGAATCGTCCTTCTGGCGCGCGTGTTCTCGCTGTACTGAGGGTGAAATGGAAAGATGATTTATTTGACCGGGCATCGGGCGGGAGTTCAAACTCGAAAGGGAAACCATGCAGCATGACATGTCCGTTCTTGCCCTCGCGTTGATCGGAATCGCCGCCGGCCTGATCGCCGGATTCTTCGGCCTCGGCGGCGGCGTCATCATCGTGCCCGCGCTCGTTTATTTCGCAGGATTTTCGCAGCACCTGGCCACGGGAACCAGCCTGGCCATTCTGCTGCCGCCGGTCGGGTTGGGGGCCGTGCTTGAATATTACAGAAACGGGCGTGTGGACATACGGGCCGCCGTCGTGATCGCATTGTGCATGTTCGCGGCGGCGTGGTTCAGCGCCAGGCTCGCCAACAAAATCAATCCACTGCATCTGAAACTGGCCTTTGGTATCTTCGTCATCCTGGTGGGTATTTACATGACAACCACCAGTGCCGTCAAGCTTCACCGGTGACGCGAGGCGCGGTGCATAAAATCAGTTCGGGGAGGCCGCATGAACTGGAAAACTTGCAGGAAGGCGTGTTTACTTCTGTCTGTCCTTCCCCTTTCGGTCATGGCGCAGGTTACGGCGCAGGACTCCCCCGCCCTGGTGGCGTTGTACACCGCCACCAATGGACCGGGGTGGTCGAATTGCGCGAACTGGCTGTCCGGTCCGGTCCCGTCCTGGTACGGAGTGACGGTTTCGGGGGACCGGGTCACCCGCATTGAATTGAGGGGAAACGGGCTTTCGGGATCCATTCCGTCCCAGATCGGGAATCTGACCGGCCTGGAGCAGCTATTTTTGAATGACAACAGCCTGAACGGATCCGTTCCATCCGAAATCGGGAACCTGCCGGGATTGACCGACCTGCATCTGGCGAGGAATTCGCTTGTCGATCCACTGCCCGATTCGATCCATCAATTGACCAGCCTCATCTGCCTTTACCTGTCGGACAATGATTTTTCCAATTTGCCCGTACTGCCATCCTCCCTGTCCGTGGTCACGGTATGGGGCAACCGGCTGACCTTCGAAGACCTGGAACCGAACGCATGGATCCCGGAGTTCTGGTGCGAGCCCCAGGCCGACGTGTTCGGCGCCGAGGACGTCACCGCGGTTTACGGGGACAGGGTGGAAATGACGTCCCTGGTCGGAGGATCGGCGAACCGGTACCAGTGGTTCAAAAACAGTGAGCCCATCAACGGGGCCACGGAAGCGGTTTATGTCATTGAATCGGCCACACTGTCGGATGCGAGCGAATACACCTGCGACATCACGAATACCATCGTGACCGGACTCGTTCTGCACAGAAGGACGGTCACGGTGCACGTGAACGCGCCCGTTTGCGAGGTGTCTCCAGATCAGGCGGATTTCGGCGATGTTCCGTTCGGACAGAAATTGTCCCGGACCTTCACCATCCGAAACCGGGGCACGGAAACGCTGACCGTGCTGTCGTTGCTTTTGTCCGGTGGCGGAGGAAGCGTGGATTTGGGCGGGGGCTGCCCCTTTACGCTCGCGCCTTGGGAGACGAAAGAGGCGGTCGTGGAATTCATCCCTGATAGAGCGGGCCCGTTCAATTATGAGTTTGCGGTGAACAGCAACGACCCCCGGGAGCCATGGAAATTCCTGGCCTTGACCGGCCGGGCCATGAATCCTTCACTCCATTTCCCGCTTCTCAGCCGGTGCTTTCCTCCGGACGGCGCCCTTTCCATTCCTCGCAATGCTGCGATCCAGTTCCATGTCGAAGGCCATGCATTGGGAATGGACGTGAACGTTCAGACGCTGAATGCGAGCATTCACGATACGGTCATCGTCGCGGACGGTCTGGCCCGGTCCGGCCGGACTGCGGTTCAAAGGAACCAGCGGGGATACACGGTCTATCACACTCCGGCAGCCCCCTTCGAGGCGGACAGCACGGTCCGGGTGCGCGTGACCTGCCGGGACCTGGCCTATCCGCCGAACACGCTTGACAGCACCTATTCATTCCGCTTCGGTGCGTCCGTCATTGACGCGATGTTCGCCGGGGGCGTCGTGGATTCTTCCGGGGGAACCGTACAGGATTCCTCATCCGCCGTCCACCTCAGAGTACCACCGGGTTCGGCCGCCGATTCGATGCGTGTCGTCATCGGCGGCATATCGGGCCTGCCGCAGCTCGAACTGCCCGGCGGCCTGGTTCCCATTGGCACGGTCTTTTACTTCGGCCCGGACGGGTTCGCATTCGATTACCCGGCGCTCGTGACGGTTCCGTACCCGCCCGTGGATTGGGACGCGGCGGGTTTGAGGGGACCGGAGGCCTGGTCGGTTTTTTTCTTTTCAACGGTGGATGGAAGATTGACCAGGCTCAATCCTGCTATAACGGATACAATCGGAAAAAGAGTTGCCTTCTCGATCAAGTCGTCCTGCTGCGCCGGCCTGGCGTCGCCGCGGAAACCGAATCATGCGGAAGGCCGTGCGGACACGCCGCCCGATGATTTCATCCTGTCGGGCAACTACCCCAATCCGTTCAATTCGGGAACGCGCATCCGATTCAGCCTGCAACAGCCGTCCCGTCTCCGGCTGGATGTGTACGATGTGAAGGGCAGAAGGATAGCCGTTTTGTTCGATGCGGAGGCGGCGGCCGGCCTGCACGAGGTCGTCTGGAACGGGGACGATGAAACGGGTGCCGGGGTGAGCGCCGGTCTGTATATTCTGACGGCGGCGTCGGGCGGGCATTCAAAGAAAATGAAAATGATGCTTTTAAAATAATGGGAACCGGTATTATATTGTAGAAACGGTTCGGGATTGTTTTACACATTCAGGCTTTAAACCAGGAGAGTATCCATGTTGAAAAAATCGAGTCTGTTCTGTCTGGCCGCCTTGACGGTTTTGTGTTCCGCCGTCCGTTCGCAGAGTGCGTTTCCCGAAGGCATATGGCATGGGGCCCTCAAGGTTCCGGGCCAGGAGCTGAGGATTGTCTTCACTGTCGTCCGATCGGGCGACAATGAATGGAAGGCGACGCTGGACAGCCCGGACCAGGGGGCCAAGGGCATCCCGGTGGCGGGAACGTTCGTCCGGGGGGACACGTTGATCTTCGACGTCAAGTCCGTCACGGGTGAATACAGGGGGGTGCTCGACCGGGAAGGCAGTATCATATCGGGAACATGGAAACAGGCGGGCATGGCCATTCCTCTTTCATTGTCGAGAACGGAAACGGCTCCCGCGGCCGCCGCCAGGCCCCAGGAGCCCAGGCCGCCGTATCCGTACCTTTCCGAAGAGGTGGTATTTCAAAATGCGGATGCCGGACTGACACTGTCGGGGACATTCACCAAACCTTCGTCCAAGGGCCCGTTTACCGCGGTTGTGCTGGTTTCGGGCTCCGGTCCCCAAGACAGGGATGAATCGGTGTTCGGGCACAAACCCTTTCTGGTGTTGTCCGATTATCTGACGCGCCAAGGAATCGCGGTGCTGCGTTACGATGACAGGGGTGTCGGCCAGTCCGGCGGGAAATATCAGAACGCGACCACAAAGGATTTTACGTCTGACGCCGGGGCGGCCGTGGAATACCTGATGTCACGCAAGGACGTGTCGCCGAAGCGGATCGGCCTGGCCGGGCACAGCGAGGGCGGGCTCGTGGCGCCGCTGGCCGCTTCGAAAGACAACCGCGTCAGGTTCATCGTCATGCTGGCCGGTCCGGGCATGAGGGGGGACGATTTGCTGGTGCTCCAGGGCGGCAAGATAGCCGAAGCCGGGGGCGCCACACCCGACCAGGTCAAGAAAAACGCCGCGGCGCAAAAAAAATGCTTTGCGATATTGAGGGAGACGCCGAACCTCGATTCGGCCGCGGCGAAGCTGCGGGGAGTCATGGTCGAAACCGTCGCGACGCTTACGGAAGAAGAAAAGGCGAAAAGCGGGATGAACGACGCCATGATCGACGCGCCGGTGGGTCAGATGAATTCACCTTGGTTCCGGTTTTTCATTTCATACGACCCCCTGCCGGCGCTGGAGAAGACGGTGTGCCCCGTGCTGGCGCTGTGGGGAGAAAAGGACTTGCAGGTGCCTCCCGCGGAGAACCTGCCGCCGGTCGAGCGGGCGCTGAAAAAAAGCGGAAACAAAAACGCCGTCCTCAAGATCCTTCCCGGACTCAACCATTTGTTCCAAACCTGCGAAACGGGATCGCCGGCCGAGTATGCGCGAATCGAGGAAACATTCTCGCCCGCGGCATTGGGCATGATCGGCGACTGGATTCAAAGACAGAAGTAGAAGTCAGGGTAAGAGGCATTTTACAGTGAGATGCCTGCGACAAGCATCATGGAGACCGTTTATTGAGCGAATTTTTTCAAAGGCTGAAACGCTGGGACGACCGTTTATGCGTCCTGATTTTTTCATGGAGAGGGCACAAAGTGCCCGATGCCATCATGGCGGGCGCGTCCTGGATCGGGAACGGCTTCATCTACCCTCTTCTTCCCGCGGTTGCGTGGTTCGACGAGCCTTCGGCGGGCAAGAGCTTTCTGTTCGCCGGAATGGCCTCCTATTCCATCCAGATGCCCGTCTACCTGCTGATCAAATACACCGTGCGCAGGCCGAGACCCCATCTTCCTTTTTCGAACGTCCGGTACAAACTTGTCCGGCTGGATCCCTACAGTTTCCCGTCCGGACACGCCGCCTCGGCTTTTCTCATGGCCAATCTGACCGGGCATTTTTATCCCGCCTGGGCCGTTCCCCTTTTCATTGCCGCCTCGATCATCTGCGTATCGCGCATATACAAGGGCCTCCATTACCCGGCCGATGTGGCGGCCGGTT
>JBFZEN010000342.1:0-3055 GCA_041306805.1 bacterium | reverse complement strand
TGATGGACCGGACAGGCACCCTGCTGCTTCAAAAGGCTTCAGGATCAACCGGAGCCAACGCCTTGGCCGCCCTGGCCATGGTTTACGCGGACAAAAAAACCGGCCTGGAGAGGGCCGAAGCTTTCGTACGGAAGGCACTGTCGATTGCAGCCGATCCGTCCGGGGGAAAGTCCGATGTCGATTCCAAAGATCAGAAATCGCGCACCGAAGGACGGTACCGGGACGTGCTCGGGTGGGTACTGCTGCAGAAGGGCGACCTGGAATCGGCCCGTGTGCAGCTGAACCAGGCCCTGGCACTCACATTCCAGGCGAACGTGTATTACCACCTCGGCGTGCTGAACGAGAAGTCCGGCAATTTCTCCGACGCGTCCGACAGTTACGGCAAGGGCGCGGCATTCGGAGGGCAGGTGGGCGGCCGGTCGAGGGCGGCGCTGGCGGCGTTGTGGACGGTGGCGGGCCGGGACACGCTTCTTTTACCGGATTTTATCGAAACCCAGAGGCGCCGGATCGAAGAAAAGAACAGGGAGCTCGTTCTTTCAAAACGCATCAGCCGAGGTGCGCCCGATTTTCAACTCGACGACGCCAGCGGCGGATCGGTGCGGCTTTCAGCCCAGCGGGGGAATCCCGTGCTGCTCTGTTTTTGGGCCGGATGGAGCCAGGCTTCGCTGCGCGTACTCGAAGAGCTGCAGGAGATGACAAGCGGGTACGGCCGGGACGTGATGTTCATCACGGTATCCACCGATCCGGAACAGCCCGGCCTGAAAGAGCTCCCGAACGGAAACAAGCTGTTTCTTCCGGTTTTAATCGGGAAGGGAATCGAAAAGACATACGGTATTCAGGGTGTTCCCATGCTGTACATCATCGACTCGAGGGGGCAGATCCGCTTCGAAAACAGGGGATACCGGCCCGACCTGAAGCAGGTATTGGCCATTCAGCTGGAGGATGTGCTCGGGACGCCGTAGGCCGGACCGGCCGCCAAAGGCAGAAACCCGTTTCAGCCCTCAGCCAATTCGCCAGAACGGAATCCATCGAATGAAGGATCGCGTCCGAACCATGCCCCGTATCATCCTTGCGGTTGCATGCGTGACTGTTTTTATCGCGCCGGCACAAGCGGGACCGCCGCGCTTTTCAACCGCAGTTTTTCCGACCGAGGGAAAGGTGACCGACGTGGTTCCGGCCGATTTCAACGGCGACGGGCTGCGTGACTTCGTTGTGGCATCGCGGTCGACCGTCCGCCGTCTGTCTTTTTTCATCCAGACTCCGGACGGTTTTTCATTTAGACCCCGAACCATTCTCCAGACGGACCACGGAGAGATGGCGTACGAGATCATAAACCTGATCGGAGACGACCGTCCGGAACTGGTGGTTCTCACCGAAACGGGCGTCCATTACAAGACCTGGTCGGGCGATTCGGGTTTTACAGGAGAAACCCCTCTTGTGTCGACGCAGACGGTGCTGCCGCTTCCGGACGAGGAGCGACTGGTGCGATGGATGTTCGTGCGCGACGTCGATTCCGACGGCTTTCCGGACGTGCTGGTTCCGAAAAGGCATTGGATGGAAATCCATTCCGGGAACGGCCATGGCGCATTCCCGTCATGCCGGCGCCTGTGGGTGCCGCCGGAGGCGGATATCGAGGCCTCCGGAAACGTTCTGGCCTATTCGATCCGTCTTCCGCGCCTGGAGGTGTCCGATTTCAACGGCGATGGCACGCCGGATCTGCTGTTCATCCGCAAAAACAGGCTGGACGTTTTTCTCCAGCATCCGCCTGCGGCCGGAGACGGCGGCGCGCTCTTGCCCCCCGATCTGCGTTTCACCTTCGAGACCGGCTGTGGAAACGCCTGTTTCCTGCAAACGGCAGACTTCAACGGGGACGGCCGGGCGGACGTGGCCGCAGTCGAGGACAACCGTTCCGCGCGCATCCATCTGAACAAGGGCGGAAGGTTCGATCCGGTTCCGGACCGCGTATGGTCGGCCCGGGGAATTTCGTTCGGCGCCGTGGTCAGGGACTTCAACCGCGACGGACTCGCCGACATCGCCTTCATCGAATTGGGAATCGGGGTCAAAAGCCTGACCCAGTTTCTGTTCTTTCAAAAATATCAGAGGGTGCTGGCCTGCACCTACGGCCGGTACCACGACTCCGCCCCGGCGGGTCCCGATTTCACGCTGAAATTCGGGCAGAAATTCAAACTCACGGACCCCATGGGCCGGACGGCCTTTCTGTCGTTCGACGGCGATTTCAACGGCGACGGCATTGATGACATGGCCGTGGGATCTTCGCCGTCCACAATCGAATTTTTCTGGGGGCTGCCGGAAGGCGGATTCATGAAAAAAGCCGGGGCCGAGGTCAGGGCGGCGGGTTCGAAACACCGAATCGATGACATGAACGGGGACGGCGTGTCGGACATTCTTTTCTGGCATCCGGAAAACGACGGCATCCTGCTCGTGCTCAGCCGGGAAAACGGCTGATATGAAACGGAGGCCGGGCATTGTTCTTCTGCTCTCGGTTTTTTTTCTTGAGACGCGGGGCGATGTTCTCGACAGGACGATTGTGTTCGGGAACGTCCGAACCCGCGACGGCGTCATTCTCCGCGAATTCCGGTTGAAGACCGGCCGTCCCTTCACCGGTCTGCAGATGTCGAAGGAAAAGGACTGGCTGCTGCGGCTGAATCGCTTCAGAAGGGTCGAGATCGAAACGCGTCCCGCCGGCCTGCAGGACCGGAAAATAATGATGGTCGTGGTTCAGGAGAAAAGCCCCTGGTCGTTCGACCCCATTCTGAGCTACGACAAACCTTTCGGGTGGATCGCGGGAGGACGTGTTTCGTACAACAACCTGTTCGGCAGGCAGCAGCGTGTCGCGGCCCACGTGCAACTGGGAGCCGTGAATCATTTCATTTTGTCATGGCAGGAACCCTGGTTTCTCGGTCCGGCGCGGCTTTTCGCGGAAACCGAAATGCATCTGCGCCGGTTCCGGAACGTGTACGACGACCATCCCGCTCCCTTCGACGAAAAGGACACCGGCTGCAGCCTGTCCGCGGGAAAACAATGGGGAAGGCAT
>JBFZEN010000341.1:0-7472 GCA_041306805.1 bacterium | reverse complement strand
CCGCGTCCGCCCGCGCGGATCAGGCGGATTGACGCGGATGGGAGACTCAAAGAATTACGTCCCCAGTTTCCAGGACGAGAGGTATTCCTTCTGTTCGGCGGTCAGCGAGTCGATGGAAATGCCCATCGATTCGAGCTTCAGGCGCGACACCCAGTCTTCGATTTCCTGCGGCACGTCGTACACCCTGGCCTCGAGCCGCGTTTTCTGCTTGGCGACCCATTCCGAGGCGAGGGCCTGGGTCGAAAAGCTCATGTCCATGACGCTGGCCGGATGCCCCTCGGCCGCCGCGAGGTTGATGAGGCGGCCTTCGGCCAGAAGGTACAGCGTTCTGCCGTCGGGCATCACGAAGGCGTCCACGTTTTTCCGCACGCCGCGTTTCACTTCCTTCGCCATGGCCTTGAGCGATTCGGCGTCGATTTCGACGTTGAAATGGCCGCTGTTGGCCAGCATGGCCCTGTCTTTCATGACCGCGAAATGCTCCTTGCGCAGCACGTGGATGTCGCCGGTGAGGGTGCAGAACAGGTCGCCGATTTTGGCGGCCTGCCCCATGGGCATGACCTGGAATCCGTCCATGGCCGCCTCGATGGCCTTGATGGGATCCACCTCGGTCACGATGACGTTGGCACCCATGCCCTTGCAGCGCATGGCGAAGCCGCGGCCGCACCATCCGTAGCCGGCCACGATCACGTTCTTGCCTGCAAGCAGAATGTCGGTGGCGCGGATGATGCCGTCCACCGTCGACTGGCCCGTGCCGTAGCGGTTGTCGAACAGGTTTTTGGTTTTCGCGTCGTTCACGGCGATGACGGGAATCTTCAGCGATTTGTCCCTGGCCATGGCCCGCAGCCGGATCACGCCCGTGGTGGTTTCCTCCATGCTGCCGAGAATGTCGCCGGCCTGCGCCTCGTATTCGAAATGGATGGTCGAGACGAGGTCCGCGCCGTCGTCCATGGTGACGTGGGGTTTGAACGAGATGGCCGCGCGGATGTGCCTGTAATACGTGTCCTTGTCTTCACCCTTGACGGCCTGCACGGCGATGCCGTACTCCGTGACCAGCGCGGCCGCCACGTCGTCCTGGGTGGAAAGCGGGTTGGAAGCCACGAGGCAGATCTCGGCGCCGCCCGCCGCCAGCGTCCTCATAAGGTTGGCGGTTTCGGCCGTCACGTGGAGGCAGGCCGACATGCGTTTGTCCTTGAACGGTTTTTCCTTCGCGAAGCGTTTTTTAAGCAGGTTCAGGACGGGCATATCCTGCTCGGCCCATTCGATGCGCCGTTTGCCTTCGGCCGCCAGGTTCAGATCTTTTACGTCGGATTGCATGGGTTTCCTTTTCATGAAATAATAACCACGGAAAATAAGTCACGGAACCGCACGGAAGGCATTTTAGACCAACGCCGCTCTGTGCGGTTCCGTGGTTGTTTTTTTGACTTGGTCGGGACTGCTGAGGCCGGGCCGCGGTCACGCTTTCTTCAGTTCCTCCACGCGGTCGGTTTTTTCCCACGTGAATTCGGGTTCGGTGCGGCCGAAATGGCCGTACGACGCGGTTTTCCTGTAAATCGGCCGTCTCAGGTTCAAATCTTTGATGATGCCCGCAGGCGTGAGGTCGAACACCTTGCGCACTTTTTTCTCGATTTCACGGTCGTCGATTTTGCCTGTGCCGAGCGTGTCCACCAGAATCGAAACGGGTTCGGCCACGCCGATGGCGTAGGCCAGCTGCAGATTGCATTTGTCGGCCAGCCCGGCGGCCACGATATTCTTGGCCACCCAGCGCGCCGCGTAGGTGGCGGAGCGGTCGACCTTGGTGGGGTCCTTGCCCGAAAAACTGCCGCCGCCGTGGGCGCAGTACCCGCCATAGGTGTCGACCACGAGCTTGCGCCCCGTCAGGCCGGTGTCGCCGTGCGGCCCGCCGATCACGAAGCGGCCGGTGGGATTGATGTACGTCTTCAATTTCTTCTCGTCCAGCAATCCGGCGGGAATGACCGGTTTAATGACGTGTTCGTATATGTCGCGCCTGATCTGCTCGATGGTCGGATCCGGATCGTGCTGGGTTGAGATCACCACGGTGTCGATGCGGACGGGTTTGCCGTTTTCATATTCCACGGTCACCTGGCTCTTGCCGTCCGGGCGGATGTATTTCAATATCATGTCCTTCCGCACCTTGGCCAGGCGGCGCGTCAACTGGTGCGCCAGCATGATGGCCAGCGGCATGAGCTCGGGCGTTTCCCGGGTCGCGAAGCCGAACATCATGCCCTGATCTCCGGCTCCCTGCCTGTCGACGCCTAGCGCGATGTCGGGAGACTGCTTCTGGATGGTGCTGATGACGGCGCAGGTTTCGAAGTCGAATCCGTAATGGGCATTGGTGTAGCCGATGTCCTTGATCACTTCCCTCACGAGGTCCGGGACGTCCACATAGGTGTCCGTCGTGATTTCGCCGCCGACGAGCACCATGCCCGTGGTGACGTAGGTTTCGCATGCCACGCGGCCGTCCGGATCTTCGGCCATCACCGCGTCAAGCACGCCGTCTGATATCTGGTCCGCGATTTTATCGGGATGCCCCTCGGTGACTGATTCGGACGTGAAATAGGTTTTTGCCATGGTGCAGCTCCTGTCAGCTCAGTTTGTTTTTGAGGTAGATGATGTTGTCGATTTCGGTCGGATCGGCCCCGTACAAGAGGGCCAGGTAGAGGCTTACCCAGTCGCCGAACGAAACCAGGTACAGCATGCGTTCAAGAAAACAGTCTCCCTGTGCGGCCACTTCGATGAACGATCCCTTGTTCTTCGATATCAGTTCCTTTGTGATTTCCATGCGAAGCGCCACCCGGGGATGCTCCTCGGGCGTCCGCAGCAGCACCGCAGTCAAAGCGGAAAAGAAAGGACGGGTTCCCGGAACGGTTTCCCATCCGATGATTTCATTGTGGTTCATCTCCGGAACGGGCGTGTAGAAGGCGTGGGTCTTGCTGTTTTCGTTGAATTGGGTTTTCCAGCGGAACCCCACGGCGTCGAGGCGGTGGACGTCGGCGTAAACCAGGGGTATTTTTCCCGCCAGTTTTTTCGCGACGGCGAATGGTTCGTTGCCGCCGTCGGCCGGATCCGCCCAGACGCGGCCAAACCGTTCGAGGCCGGCGACGGCCCGGCTGAAATCGCCTTCCGTGAAGGCCGCGGCGTTCATGCGCGTGAACAGCCGCAACAGCGTCCCCAGGCCGAAACCGAGGGCCCCGCGCGGAGGGTATCCATTGGGAAGCACGAACAGCGGGAATTTTTTCTCTTCGGCCAGCCGGCCCAGGGCTCCGCCGGACGTGATGCAGACGACGCGGCAGCCCTTTTCAACTGCCTGACGGGTCGCCGAGAGGGTTTCTTCGGTGTTGCCCGAATAACTCGAGGCGATGAACAGGGTTTCAGGCCCTGCGAACGGGGGCAATTCGTAGCCCCGTTTCACCACGAAGGGGATGGCCAGGTTTTCGGTGAGCAGGGCGCGGACCATGTCGCCCGCGATGGCGGAACCGCCCATTCCGCTGTACACCACATGCCGGAAAGGCCGGAGCGATTCGTCCGCATCCGCCCGCCCGCCGATTTCCCAGCCCCTCTTGAGTTGTTCCGGCAGTTCGCGGATTTTGGCCGCCATGTCGGACGGGTCCGTCGAGAACAGTTTTTTCTTTTCCGTCTGGTTCAAAGCGTTATTCCTCATGAAATTTCTTGTTGAAGAGATCCGCCATGGCCTCAACGGCCTCGTTCGCATCGCTGCCCTTGGCCTGCACGGTCAACTCGCTGCCCATTTCGGCCGCGAGCATAAGCACCCCCATGATGCTCTTGCCGTTCACCTTGAAGCCGTTCTTGATGAGGTGCACGTCCGATTCATATTTTGAGGCGGTTTCGACCAGCAGTGCGGCGGGGCGTGCGTGAAGGCCCAGCTTGTTCTGAATGGTCAATTTCTTTTCGACCATGGTTCTCCCCGTAAAAATAGCCGAATAGTTTACACAAAGTTTCAGATAAAATCAAGAAAAAAATGGGATTAGCTAAAAAAAAGCCCCCCCGTGAAACGGGGGGGCCAAGACTCTGTTTAAAAACCGGTTATTTGCCGGCTTTCAGGGCGTCGATTTTCAGTTTGGCTTCCTTCGCACCCTTCGTATCGTTGGTCTGGGTGCAGGCTTCGAGAAGTTTTTCCCATGCTTCCAGGTTGGCGGGTTCGGCCTGAACGACCTTTTTCAGCCAGGGCATGGCATCCTTTGTCTTTTCAAGCTGCATCAATCCCTTGCCGATCAACAGATTATTGGCGGGGCTCTTGATGCTCGACTGATCCAGCGCGACCACCAGATTGGCCCACGCCGAGGTGTTGTCGGGCCTGATCTCGATGCTTTTCTTGAGGAAGGGGATGGATTCGTCGTATTTCTTCATCTGGAAGAGGCACACGCCCGTATTGAAATTGGCGTCGAAATCCGACGGATCCGTTTTAAGCACTTCGCCGAACAGCTCGGCGGCCTTGCCGTAATTTTCCTTGATGATGTGAAGGCGGCCCAGATTGAAAAGCAAATCCTTGTTGCTTGGCGACACGGTCAGCGCGTTCGAATAGGTCTCAATGGCCTTGTCGGTCTGGCGCATCAGGTCGTACGAATAGGCCGTGTAATAGAGCGCGTCCATGTACGATTTGGAATCTGGTTTCGACTTCTGGATGACGGGCCGCAATGCGCCGATGGCCTTGTCGTATTGCTTGTTGCGGTAGTGCAGAATGCCCAAAGAAGAGCGGACTTCCATGTCCGTCGAATCGGCCTGGATGGCTTTTGTATAGATTTCAATGGCGGCCGAATCATTCTTCTGCTGGGCGTAGATATACCCCAGATTCTTGTACGAATCCATTTTATCGGGGAATATCTCGATGCAGGTTTTGTAGTTTTCAGCCGCTTCGGCGTATTTATTCTGCTTGATCAGGTTCACGCCGCTATTGAACAACTGGGCGAAAAACTTGTTTTTATATTCATCCACCTGGATTTTGTATTTGACGGGGGCGAATTCGGCGGCTTTGTTGAATGCCTGGTTCATTTCACGGTACAGGCCCTTCTCTCCATACGCCTGGCCGAGCACGAAATATGCATCCGCGTCATTCGGAACCTGCTGGATGGCCAGATTGCATTGCTCAATGGCCTTGTCCCAATTGCTCTGCTGCATGTAAACCTTCGCGGATGTAACGGCGGTTTGCTGGCAACCCGTGTAAAGGAGCACGGACCCCATGACCAGAACAGCCGAGACGATCAACGCTTTTTTCATTGAGAACTTCCTCCTAAAATAGGTGAATTTTTTTACCAGTTTTTAATCTACGTTTTTGCATCGATGAAGTCAAGTTGTTTTTCGTTTTCACCGGTGATGCGGAATAAAAATAATTCGGAAAAAAAAGCTTGTATACAGCCGGTCCAATAAGTATATTAGCACACCTTGATCATGTCTGCGACGTCATCCCCGGAATACACCGAATCCATACGGATCGAACCCATTCAACACAAGGGAGGCAAAACAGGCTGTATTCTGATACACGGCCTGACCGGAACACCGTGGGCATTCAGCGATTTGGCTGATACTCTGGCCGCTCACGGCCTGTCCGTTCGCGTTCCCCTTCTGCCCGGCCATGGAACAAGACCAGACGACTTGATTGGCGTACCGTGGCAGGCATGGGTTGAAGCGATCAAAGATGAAATAGACGACCTTCGCCTCATCTGTGACGAATTGTTTTTGATTGGTTTATCAGTGGGAGGGACCATTGCCCTCTATCTATCGGCCGAAATCCCGGTCAGCGGCCTTGTCAGCCTTTCCGCGCCGGTTCGGTTTCGAAAGCCGTGGGTCAAATGGCTTCCCCTTCTCAGAATTTTTAAAAAAACATGGATGAAGGACAATAAACCGGCGTCCCCCAAGGCGGGCTACGACAGATACCCGCTTGCCGCCCTGGCCGAAATGCTCATTCTTTTGAAGAAAACTGAAGAAAGAATCCCGAAAATCGTCTGCCCGGTATTGATGATGCACTCCAAAGGCGATCAAATCGTTTCCCCGGAGAATGCGGAATGGATATACGGCCGCATCGGCTCCATCCGAAAACGATTGTTGCTCTTGGAACATCCCTGTCATACCATAACCAAAGGGGATGACATGAAACAAATCCATGAGGCCGTTATTGCTTTTATCGAGGCCAACCGGATTCGCGTTTGATCCCAGTTTTGAAGAAAGGTTCGGGCCAGTCATGGCGAAAATCAAGATCGAAGAAATCGTTGGGGACCTGAATTTCCAGTTCCGGAAAGCCCTGTCGCAGACCGTGCAGGAAATCGTGCCCGGAGCCCAATTCGATGAATTGGACCTGTACCGGGCATTTAAAAAGGCGCTCAGGCACAAATGCGAAGTATGGGAGAAAGTGAACGACGCCTATATTGAACAGTAATCGACGGTTTACGGCCGCCATGCGGCGCGTGTCCGGAATTGAAAAATGCGGGGGAGAACCGTTAACGGAACATGGCTTTGAGGCTTCCCCACGTGTGGCGTATGCCGGAAGTTCCGGATACCGAAACGATCACGTCGTAGGGAACGGCCTGCCCGGCCTTGTCGACAAGAAGAATGCGGTAGTAGAAATTGTTGGTGGCGGCCTTGAAAATGGTGTTGTCGCGGTACTGGTACCGCTGCGGGCCGGCGGATTCGCCCGAGGCCGTCGTTTCCCCGATTTTGAGCCAACGTATTCTGTCGGTGCTGCGTTCCACGTCGAAACGGGCCAGGTTGGTTTCGCTTTCCGTCGTCCATTGCAGAACCACGACGTTGTTTTCCCGATTGGCCTGAAAATCAGTGATGCGGACCGAAGCCATAAGCCAGGCGCTTCCGGCCAGAACCATAAACCAGCTAATCCGTTTCATGCAGCGGGGCTTCATCACACAATTAATTTAACAGGCTATTGTTAAAAGTCAAGTCTTTTTTGGAACGAAACCTGTTGCCTGTCGTATAAAATGAAGCCGAGTTAGGAGTTCAATTGCATCCATGTCTACCAGAATGAAGAGCAGAGCCAACCAATCGCTTGACAGGTACCTCCAAGAGATCGGCGAGGTGCCGCTGCTGACTCCCGAGGAAGAAATCGATCTGGCCAGGCGCATCAAGAAAAACGACCAGGACGCCCTCGAGCGGCTCACCAAAGCGAACCTCAGGTTCGTTGTCAGCGTGGCCAAACAGTACCAGAACCAGGGGCTATCCCTCGGCGATTTAATCAACGAAGGGAATCTGGGATTGATCAAGGCCGCCAAACGGTTCGACGAAACGCGCGGTTTCAAGTTCATTTCGTACGCCGTTTGGTGGATCCGCCAGTCGATTCTGCAGGCCCTGGCGGAACAATCCCGGGTGGTCCGGCTGCCCCTGAACCGTGTCGGCGCCCTGAATAAGATCGGGAAAGCCTTCAGCAATCTCGAGCAGGAATACGAACGGGAACCGAGCGCCAGCGAAATCGCGGACGAATTGGAAATGAC
>JBFZEN010000340.1:0-4267 GCA_041306805.1 bacterium | reverse complement strand
CCGCGTCGTATTCCGCGGCCGAAACCAGGGCGTACAATCCGGTCTGCTCGTGGTCGCCCATTTTAAGCCGGGTGATATAATAGCATGCCGCATCGTCCTGTTTCAAAATTCCATCGCGTATCATCCGCTGCAGGTTCTCGGCGCCTTTTTGGTGCGTGCGTGGATCGTGCGAACCGGCGGAACCGTCGAGATCGATTTCCGGTTTCGAAACGTGCAAAAAGGAGCGGGGATTGTCTTTTGCCCTTTGCCTCGCTTCTTCCGAACTCAACACGTCGTATGGAGGCGCCGCCACGTCGGCCACCCATTGGGGAAGGGGCCTCAGTCCTCGAAACGGCTTCACCATGACCATAATCGGCCTTTCAGAAAAAATACATATTGATAAAACGCATGCTCGCCGTTTCCATGCCCCCGGGACGGTGGTGCACCGCGGTGCGGTCTCCGCCGATGGACGCGGCGGGTTTCCGTGAGAAATCGGATTGGACTGAACCGGGAGGAAATGCCGGCGCTATCTGGGCGTGAGATTGAACACGCGTATGTCGTCTACGAAGACCCCGAATGTTCCCGGGCGCCCGCGTATCATGAAACCGATTTTACCCGTCCTGTAGGTCGGCCCGAATCCGCCCCTGTCGCGAAGGTCGTGCACCGGCACTCCGTCCACATGAACCTGGATCCGGTTGTCTATCTTGAACAGGTCGATGAGATAGTCCCTGTTGTCTGAGCACGGATCCGATCCCTCGCTGGCCAGCAGCAAATGACCGGGATTCTTCCGGATGCGCGAGTTCGACTGGGGCAGGTTGAATGAATCGTAATTGTGGAACGATACCTGGTAACAGGCGATGCTGTCCTTGAAAAACGCCTCAATCGCGTCGGCCGCCGGCGGCATCATTTTTGTGATGTCCTGGCCGGCAGCGCCCTGGGCGCAGAACAATGCCACGTGGGACCCGCACGAGTCGGGAAAACGGATTTCGTATTCGAGCTGAAAATTACCCTCCACGTCGAACGCGGACCATACCATCAGATAATTCGATCGGGGCCCCAGCTCAAGATGCAATGTGCTGTCGGCGGCGATTTCGGCGATGCCCTGCCCCACGACATGCCACTTGCGTAAATCGCCGCTGAAATCTTCCTTGAAGCTCATTTCGGCCTTGTAGTCGGGGTTCTGGACGACGGGTTTCTCCCTTCGGCCGCAACCCGAAGCCAACAGAAGCATCGCCGTCAGTGCGGGCCACTTCACCCACCCCAGCCTGTATGGATGCCGGTTTGCCATCGATCAGGCTTGTTCCTTCTTGGCGGCCCGCTTCGGCTTTTCCTGGGTGACGGCGGGATGAGGCGATTTCTTGGCCATGAGTTTGGCCTTGATTTTAACCTTTCTGTCTTTTTTATGCCGTCGTATGGAGATTTTACGGCGTTTCTGCTTGCTCTTGCTTCTGGCCATGGGGGACAACTCCTCAGGATTTTTTTGTAATAAAAAGGTACAAAAATATAAGAAAATCGAATCTAAAAATCAATATAAAAATTGTTTTTGTTTGTAGAAACACCCTCTCCCCGGACCCTATTCACTGCGCTGCCTGTTTCGATCCCGATTCGTCCCGGAACACGCCTCAAATCGATGGAATATCACGTCATGCGGAGCGGGAACGTCCGGGCAGGAGCCCCGGATGAACCGGCTGTTTCCCGTGCGGGGAAACATCTTGACATCATAAACAGGTTATACTATATTGATACGTTTCGCCCAATCAACGGGCCGTTCCTTTGCATAAAAATGGATCCCGTTTTCTTTTCATGCGATCACCGCGACGAACGGTTCATTGTCAATCCTGACCGGGCGTTTGCGGCTTCCTGCTGCAATCAGGGAGCTCAGGGGAGGTTCAATGGACAACAAATCACTCACCACGGGCGGCTTCACCCTTCCCGGCGAAGCCGGTTACGAAGACCTGACGCTGGAGCTGGCCAAGACCTGGGGCGCCGACGTCATCCGCGACAGCGACGGCACGCAGCTCTCTGACGCGATCACCTCCTCGGGCTATGACATCTACTCGACCGTATGCCTGGTGCGCGCCGACAACGAATGGGCCAAGGCCCACCCCGACAAGCTGCAGCAGTGCTGCGTGATGAGCCAGCCCGTGCTCGCCGAAAAAAAAGAGGTCACGGTGGACCTCCTGCGCGGCTACTTCACGGAACAGCTCAAAGTCAACGCGGACGACGATCCCAAAGAATGGTGGCAGGCGTTCGACCGCACCACGGGCCAGGAGGTTCCTGCGGACCGCTGGACCTACGACCCCAAAACCCAGACGGTCACCATCCGGGGCGCGCAGAAGTGGCATGCGTACACGGTCAACTTCTTCTGCTACCGGATCTGGGAAGAAATCTCGATGTACAACCATGTCACCAACGATTGGGGCGACCGCGAGCATCTGATGCCGATCGAACCCATGCACCCGGAAGCTCAGGAGCACATTCTGGACTATCTGGAGAAGTGGCTCAAGGCGCGCCCCAACACGAGCGTCGTGCGCCTGACATCGATGTTTTATAACTTCTGGTGGTTTTGGGGCGATCCCAAAATCCAGCGGTTCATCGTCAACGACTGGGGCTCGTACGAGTTTTCCGTGAATCCGTACGCCATCCGCAAGTTCGAGGAAACCGCCGGTTACCGGCCGAAGTCGGAAGACTTCATCAACGCCGGACTGTACAACAACTCGTACAAGGTGCCCTCCAAACTGTACCGCGACTGGATGGATTTCATCAATGCCTTCGTCGCCGGGTTCGGCCGTAAATGCATCGAGCGCATTCACGCGCACGGGAAGCAGGCCTTCGTCTTCTACAACGACCACTGGATCGGGATGGAACCCTGGGGAGCGCGCTTCAAGGACTTCGGGTTCGACGGGATCATTGACGGCATTTTCAGCGGTTTTGAGACGCGCAAGGTCTCAGGCACGCCGCACGTCAAAGTGCGCGAGCTGCGCATGCATCCGTATCTTTTCCCGACCGGCGTGAACGGGGCGCCGTCCTTCCTGCCCGGGGGCAACCCGACCCTCGAGTGCAGGACCTACTGGATGGACATCCGGCGCGCCCTGCTGCGCGAGCCCGTCGACCGGATCGGATTCGGCGGCTATCTGCACCTCGTCAAGAACCATCCGGACTTCATCGAATACATCACCCGTCTCGGCCGGGAATTCCGGCTGCTGCGCAGCCTGCACGAAAATGACGCCCCGGTTACGGCCGATGTTTCGGTCGCCCTGCTTACGGCCTGGGGGCATCAGCGCGCCTGGGGCTGCTGCGGCCACTTCAACCGCGGCAATTTCTACAACGAGGTCATGGAATCGGTTGCGGGCCTGCCGCTCCGCGTCCGGTTCCTCGGTTTCGAGGACATTCTGACCCATGGGATCCCGGGCGACGTCTCGGTGATCATCAACGCCGGCGCCGTGGACGACGCATGGTCCGGCGGCAGGTATTGGGCCGATGCCAGAATCATCGAGGCGATATTCGAGTACGTCCACCAGGGCGGCGGCTTCATCGGCGTGGGCGAACCCTCGGCCTTGCGGCACAGCAGCCAGTACTTTCAGCTGGCGCAGCTTTTGGGCGTCGATCGGGAAGTGGGATTGACGCGCGCCTTCAACCGGCGCGACTTCACCCTGCCCGCCGCTCCGCACTTCATCCTGAAGGATGCGGGACGCGGGCTGGACTTCGGGACGGACGTCTCGGGCATTTATATCCTGAACGCCGAAACGGACGTCCTGGCGGCCCGGGGCCGAAGCCCGATGGTCACGACAAAGACATTCGGGCGCGGGCGCAGCGTGTACCTGTCGGGGCACAAATACGCATGCGAAAACGTGCGGCTGCTGCACCGGGCCATCTTCCACGCCGCGCGCATCGAATCGAAGTTCGACGCATACTCGTGCAGCAACGCCAGGACCGAATGCGCCTATTATCCCGGGCACAGGAAACTCGTGGTGGTGAACAACGGCACGTCCGATGAAGAAACGCGCGTCACGCTCGCGGATGGAAAAAGCCTGGTCATCCGCGTGGAAGCGTACGGCATGTCGATGGCCGACGTGCAGCCCGGACCCTGACCGAATAAAATCGAGGAATCCATGAAAACCGATGTTCAATACGCAACGGACAAGAAACTGTCGATCGTCGAAAAGGTCGGTTTCGGCCTGGGCGACACGGCATCCAACATCCTCTATCAGGCCTGGAGTTTTTTCCTGGCGAAGTTCTACACCGACGTCTATCTCCTGCCGGCCGAGGTGGCAGGCGTTCTTTTTCT
>JBFZEN010000339.1:0-9910 GCA_041306805.1 bacterium | reverse complement strand
GGGACCGGTGATATGGATGTCGTCGAACCAGAACTCCATGCCGTCCAAATCGAGGTGTTCGGCCGCTATTTCAAAGCGGTCCACGTCCGTCCAGTCGAAACGGCCCTGCGGGTTGAACCAGGCATTGACGTCCCAAGACCCCTGCTCGGTGAAATCCCCGAGGGCAATGCTCAGATGGTTCCAGGCGCCGTTCCAGTCCGCAATTTTCTCGTCGACCACCGCGGTCATGCGCCAGGGATGGTCGTCCGCTTCCGCCGTCTTGGTGTCGATGAAGCGCACGTCGAATTTCGACGCAGGGGGATCGCCCTTCACCCAGAGGTCGAGCGCATATCCGTTTTGAACGAGCCGCGACAAATCCCTGTACGGCCTGAACGCAAATACGATCGCGTTGTACTGCGCGGATCCGCTCCAATGGATGCAGGCGCTGCCGGAAACGGGGCTTGTATCGCAGTAGAAGTCGAGCAGGCCTTCGCTGATCCAGCTCGATTCGCGGATGTTTTCATGGACAAAATCGGAATACAGACCGAAACCCGTGCTGTCGGGCCCCGGAACGAAAGGCGTCTGCGCCGGCGCGTCCAGGCCCAGGGCCTCGACGAGGGGCGTGTTGATATCGTGCTCGAACAACTCGGCCGTGCCCGGTTCGAATAGTCCGAATCCGTCCCTGTAGTCCCATATGGTCCATGAAATACCTTTTTCCTCGAGATGCGAGCGCACGGTTTTATACCAGCCGGCCCTTTCCTTTTTGTCGCTGTGCGGCATGTATACCCCGAATTCGCCGCAATACACGGGGACATTCCGCTTCCCGCGAAACGAGGCGGCGATGTCGAGCGCCTCCCTGACGCGCTGTTCCGTTCCGTCCAGGGCGTACCCGTAGCGCAGGCTGTTTTCGACCCAGGTTCCAAGCAGGGCGGACGGGCAGGACGGCATGCGCGCGGGATCATAGGGAAAGGGCACGCCGGCCAGCGGCACGAGCGACGGGTCGGCCCAACCGGCGCCCTGGTGCGTGAAGAGAAACGGATCGTAAAAATGGAAGGTGTATATCAGTTTGGCGTCCTTGTACCGCGGCATGGCGCCGAGGCTGCCGTACCCGTTCCAGCCCGCCGGGCCGACGACGACGGCGTGGGTGGTGTCGATGGAGCGGATCGCATCGATGGCTTTTTGCTGTATGGCATTCCATGCGGCGTCGGAAATGCCGTGCGGCTCGTTGAGCACTTCGTAGCATATCCGGTCCGAGCGGTTTCTGCAGTGCGCGGCCATCTGTTTCCAGACGGGCACCAGAATGTCCCCGATGGCGGGGTCGGTGTTTTCGGACGGATCGAAGCTGTGGTTGTCGAGAATGAGCACCAGGCCCAGTTCTTCGGCCCAGTCCATGGCCGAATCGAGGAAACGAAAAAACAGGGGATCCACGGTATAGCCGGGCGCGCCGTCTGTCATGGCGTGCAGATTCAGGGGCAGGCGGATGACGTCGCAGCCCAGGCTTTGGATGTCCTGAAAGTCCTTTTTCGTGTACCGGGCGAACTGAATCCGGTGCGCGCCGGCGGCCTGCATCCACCCGGTCAGGTTGACGCCGCGGTGGAAATCGGGTACGCCGCCGAACGCCGCAGCGGCGGTCATAAACCACGCGTGAAAGACGATCCATTGTTTCATGGCATTTTCCCGTTCGTTCTCGGCAATCGCAATCCTTTCCGGGCTTTTTCCCGCTTCCGCCCGGTGCATGCAATATACAATAAACGGTTGATATGTTAAATTGGTTTCCGTTTGTCGGATCTTCGAATCCCGTCCCGGCGGGGAGCGGGATTGATGTGAAAGGATAAACCGCGCAATTCGTATCCGTTGTTGTTTTTTCAAGAATACGTGATTTTTTAAGTAATTACTGATAAAATTTAACTATTTAACGATATTTATCTTGATTCTTTTCAATTTATTGCATATACTTTATCAATTCATATCATATTTCCCGCAATAAGGACATGCTTTCAAAAGTATTAAGCGCAGCCGTTCTTGGAATAGAAGGATACATCGTCGAGGTGGAATCGCACCTCGAGGACGGACTGCCGTCCTTTGCCACGGTGGGGCTTCCCGACAGCGCGGTGAAGGAATCGAAGGACAGGGTGTGCGCGGCCATCAAAAATGCCGGATTCAAGCTGCCTAAAAAGCGGATCACCATCAACCTGGCCCCGGCCGACATACGCAAGGAAGGATCGTCCTTCGATCTGCCCATGGCCATCGGTATTCTGGCCGCCAGCGGGCAGGTTCCCGGCGAATCGTTGTTCGAAACGGTCATTCTCGGAGAGCTGGCGCTGGACGGATCGGTGCGTTCCATTCACGGCGGGCTCTCCATTTCTGTCGCCGTGCGCGAGGCCAGGCTCAAGCGCATCATTCTGCCCCATGAGAACGCCAAGGAAGCCGCCGTGGCCAGCGGCCTGGACGTATTCCCCGTCGAGACCCTCGCACAGGCGGTTTCCGTCCTCGAAAATGGAACCCAAAGGGTCCCTTACACCGTATCTATAAAAGAGGTGTTCGCCCAGAGCGCCCAGTACGCGGTCGATTTTCAGGACGTCAAGGGACAGGAACACGTCAAGCGGGCGCTCGAGGTGTCCGCAGCCGGCGGACACAACGTGCTCATGATAGGCCCGCCGGGTTCCGGAAAAACCATGCTGGCCAAGCGTATTCCCACGGTGCTGCCCGACCTGACGCTGGATGAGGCCCTTGAAACGACAAAGATCCATTCGGTGGCCGGGTTGCTTCCGGGCGACACGGCTTTGGTGGCGGTAAGACCCTTCAGGTCACCCCACCATACCATTTCGGATGCCGGCCTCATCGGAGGCGGGCATATTCCAAGGCCGGGCGAAGTCAGCCTGGCGCATCACGGCGTCCTTTTTCTGGACGAATTGCCCGAGTTCAGGAAAAACGTGCTCGAGGTGATGCGCCAGCCCATGGAGGACGGCAAGGTCACGATATCGCGTGCGGCCCTGTCCATCACCTACCCGGCGCATTTCATGCTGGTCGCCGCGATGAATCCCTGCCCGTGCGGGTATTTTTCGAGCCCCGTGCACGAGTGTTCGTGCACGGTCCCGCAGATACAACGCTATCGTTCGAGAATTTCGGGTCCGCTTCTGGACCGCATCGACATACACATCGAGGTGCCCGCGGTGCGCTACCAGGAACTGGCGGGCAAGACCACGGGCGAGCCGTCGGACGCCATACGCGCCAGGGTGATGCGGGCGAGGGCCGTGCAGCTGGAACGGTTCAGGGGGGAAAAAGGCGTCTATTGCAACGCGCACATGTCCTCGAAAGACATCCGGCATTACTGCGCCATCGACGAAGCGGGCGACGCCCTGCTCAACACGGCCATCAACCGGCTCGGTCTTTCGGCCCGCGCGTACGACCGCATTCTGAAGGTGGCCCGCACCGTGGCGGACCTGGAGGGCGAGGGGTCCATCAGGCCCGAATTTTTGAGCGAAGCCATTCAGTACCGGAGCCTCGACAGGGATTTTACGGCCATGATGTAGGGGGGGAGGGGATAGCGGTTTTGATCGATCATTTAGGAAAAATTGTATTTGTTTTATCTGAAAATGGTTATATCTTCATTGTATAAACAGCCCAATGGAGGTGACCGATGCGCTCAAAAATACAGCTCTGGGGGAACAGTCTGGCGTTGAGAATACCCAAATATATTGCCAATGCTGAAAACATGCGCGATCCGCCTCACCGTATTTGTTCTGATGCCGTTGAAACCAATTCTCTTTTCGCAGGATTTCAGCGACGGAACCATCCGGTTCATCTTCAGGCCCGATAGCAATTCGACGCAGTTCGCGGTCTGGATGGAGGAAACAAACGGGAAATACGAGGGGACCGTTTTTCTGGCCCACTTCATCGGACGCGGGGGAGGCGGGAACCGAAACGGCGGCACGGACATCGATGCCGCCGACGGTTCCGACGGAAAAATCAACCCGCCCGATCCGACCATCACCACGGCGGCCAATCTTCTCAGGGATTCCGGGGGCTGCAAATTCAAGGTCGTCTATACGCCCGGACGAACGGGCGTTGAAGACGGCGGCTCCATCGCATTGTCTGATCCTGTTTTCTCCCTCGGTCAGAATTGTCCCAATCCGTTCTCCACCCGGGGCGGATCCCCCTTCGGCGGAAACTCGGGCACGGAGATCAGGTACTTTCTGCCCCAAAACAGCCATGTCAACCTGACGGTTTATGACATCCTCGGGCGGAGTGTGGCTGTTTTAATCGACCGGCAGGAAACGGCCGGCAATAAAACGATACGCTGGGATGGAAGAGACGCACAGGGCCGGGATGTGCCGAACGGGAGTTACATCTATAAAATACAGGCAGGCGGAAAGGCCCATATGAAAAGGATGGTTTTCCTGGAATAATACACGGTTCGGCAGGTGTTTTTAACGCCTGACTGGTTATCTGCCGTTCCGATTTTCAAATTTTTTATTTTTATGGATCATCGCGCGGGAGGGACCGTTTCATGGATGAAAAAATTCTGCACATCGACGCCCGGGGCCCGTTTTCCGTCGTCGGCATTCGCAGTAAAAAACTGTATCAGAACGAGTCCGTCCGCTTCCGCGGGGAAATGACGGCCTTTTTGGAAACGGGATGCCGGTACGCGGTTCTGGACCTGTCGGAAGTGCGGGTGATGAACAGTTCGGCCATCGGCGTGATGTTGATGGCGGCGGACCGGTTGAAAAAAAAGAACGGGAAACTGGCGGTGGGGGGCGTGAACGACATGCTCATGGAGCTTTTCGAACGCATGTACCTGCACACGCTGTTTGACGTAAAAAAAACGGCCGGAGAGGCCGTGGAACTCATCGACGCGGAAATAAAAAACCCTGCAACCTAGCCGTTTCTATAAAGAACCGTGTCTGGCACGGTGGGTGCTCTCCTGGACGTTTTTTACTTCCACTCGAAGGAGGCCTGTAATACGCGCTCAGAGTCGAGCTCCCTTATTATTATATGTTGGCTCTTTATAGGATATGGCCAAGATTGCAGGGACTGAATCCTGCATCCGGATTTCCCAAACCCAATTTTAAAAAAACGGGCGTCAATGTCAAGCGAAAAAATATCGGTCCTGTTTCCGGCGGGGAACGGGCGTTCCCCCGGTTTCGGGCGGTCCGGTTCAGCTTGCTCTTGTCATTTTTATTGTTTATCTTAAAAAAACGTATATTTTTTTGGAGGCCGAATGCGTTCAGATCGCGGCACAGGCCGACTTTCCCGATGGTCCGTACCGGCTTTCTTTCTTTTTCTTTCATTGCCTCTTTCAGGCCGGGCCAATCTCGTGGACGTCATCACCGTCGACGGCGTCATCACCCCCGTGACGGCCAAAATAATCGGCGACGCGGTCAAGCGCGCTGAACGGTCCGGCGCAGATGCCCTGGTCATCAAACTCGATACGCCCGGCGGCCTCATGGAGGCGACCTGGAAAATCGACAAGACGCTTCTGGCGGCCCGGGTGCCGGTGGTGGTGTACATCACGCCCAGCGGCGGCCGCGCGGCCTCGGCCGGCGTGTACATTTCGTACGCGGCGCACGCGGTCGCCATGTCGCCCAGCACGCACATCGGCGCGGCGCATCCCGTGACCATGGGAGGGCGTGATTCGTCCAAAACCATGACCGAAAAGATCACCAACGACGCCGTGGCGCACATCAAGGGGCTTGCCGACAAACGGGGGCGCAACGCCGTCTGGGCCGAGGATGCCGTCCGGAACAGCGTGTCGATCACGGAGAAAGAGGCGCTTCAGAAACGCGTCATCGACCTGGTTGCGGACGACCTCGGTGAATTGCTGAACGCGCTCAACGGGCGGCGCCTGAACGTAGACGGGGAAGAAAAAATTCTGCATACCCGGGACGCAACCATACGCGAATTCGGCCAGTCCTGGCGCTACCGCCTGCTCGACAAGATTTCGGACCCCAATATCGCATACATTTTCATGATGCTCGGCATCTGGGGGCTGTATTTCGAACTGGCCAATCCCGGATCCATATTTCCAGGAGTCGTCGGGGGAATTTTCCTGATTCTGGCCTTTTTCTCCTTCCAGGTGCTTTCGATCAACGCCGCAGGGCTGGCGCTGATTTTTCTTTCCGTCGCCTTTTTCATCGTCGAAGTGAAGGTCAACAGCCACGGCCTTCTGGCCGCAGGAGGGGTGATATCCATGTTTTTGGGCTCAATCATGCTGTTCAATTCGCCGGCCGTCAAGGTGTCTCTCAGCCTCATTCTGGCCTTCGTGCTGGTATCGTCCGCGTTCTTTTTTCTCATATTCCGGATGGCCTATCTGGCGCACCGGCGCATGCCCGTCACGGGCAGGCGCGGCCTCTTGAGCGAATTCGGCGAAGCCCTGACGGCCATCGATCCGACCGGCAAGGTGGAGATACACGGGGAAATCTGGAAGGCCGTCAGCGCGGAGAAAATCAGGAAGGGCGAAAAAGTGGGGGTGATCGGGGTTGAAGGGATGGTGCTGCGCGTCGAATCCACCAATGACCACCCGGTGCGCAAAAAAAGGAATCGCTGAAGAGTGGATACTCCCGCTGGCGCGAAGCCGGCCCGAATCGCGGGATTTCATTATCATAAACGGAAAAGGAGGAAAAAATGACATTCTGGTTTGGCGTGATCATATTCGTTCTGTTCATTCTGGGGAATGCGGTCCGCGTGCTCCGCGAGTACGAACGCGGGGTCATTTTCAGGCTCGGACGCCTCATCGACGCCAAGGGGCCCGGATTGATACTGCTGTGGCCGATCATCGACAAGATGGTCAAGGTCAGCCTGCGCACCGTGCCCATGGAGGTGCCGCCCCAGGACGTGATTTCCAAGGATAACATTTCGGTCAAAGTGAACGCCGTGGTGTACTTCCGCGTGGTCGACGCGAACAAGGCCGTCACCGACGTGCAGGATTACCTGTACGCCACCAGCCAGCTCGCCCAGACCACGCTGCGTTCCACGTTGGGGCAGTTCGAACTCGACGAGCTGCTTGCGGACCGCGAAAAGATAAACGAGAAACTGCAGGACATTCTTGACAAGCATGCCGGACCATGGGGAATCAAGGTGGCGCTCGTCGAGGTGAAGAACATCGACCTTCCGGACGAGATGAAGCGGGCCATCGCGCGCCAGGCCGAGGCGGAGCGCGAGCGCCGGGCCAAGGTCATTCACGCGGACGGCGAGTTCCAGGCGTCGCAAAAGCTGGCGGACGCGGCCAAGATACTGGGCAAAGAACCGACGGCCATCCAGCTGCGTTTTCTCCAAACCCTCGTCGAGGTGGCGGCCGAGAACAATTCCACAACGATTTTCCCCGTGCCCATAGACCTGATCACGAATTACCTGAACAGGGGCGAGAAAAAATAGCCTGCCGTCGTTCAATACATCGGTCCGCAGGGGTATGGGAATCTGTCACGGTACAGGAGGAGATGCATGGTTTTCGGGAAGAGGGTCAAATCGGCCGTGGGCTGGGGATTTTTTTACGGAATCTGTTCGTGGATACTCGCATGGAGCGTTTCCAATAAAATCACGAACGCCGGGGTATGGGGCGTCATTCTCACCCAGACTTTTCTGGGGCTGATCATCGGACTGGTGCCATGGAAAGCGCCGTGGTGGCTGCGCGGGCTTCTGCTGGGCGCCGCGGTCAACCTTCCCGTCGGCCTGTATTTCCTTCAGTCCCGCGCCGTCTGGACGCGGGGACTGTTCTGGCCATTCGCCGTTTCGGGCGTTGTTTTCGGGGTATTGATCGAGTTGGGCGTCCGGCATTCCGCCGATCCGTCCCCGTAACACTGCTCCTCCGAAAGGGAGGAAAACGTGCAATACAAGATCAAACGGGCGAATTCGCCGTGGATGCGGCGGGCCTTCATCCGTTTTCCCTTTCGTTTATACCGGGACGATCCGAACTGGGTGCCGCCCCTTCTGACCGAGGAAAAAAACAAGTTCAATTCGAAGCGCAACCCCATGCTGCGGCATTGCGATTGCGCCCATTTTCTGGTGATGAACAAATGGAAGCCCGCCGGCCGTATCAGCGTGTTCATCGACACACTGGCGCTGGAACACTGGCATCAGCCCATCGGATTGTTCGGGTCATACGAATGCATCGACGATCCCAGCGCTTCATACCTTTTGCTCAAGGCCGCCGCGGAATGGCTCGACGAACGCGGCATGAAGCGTATGCGCGGGCCCTGGAGCTTCTCCTCGCAGGAATGGGGGCTGGTGATCAGGGGCTGCGACAGGCCGCCCATGATACTGGCCCCGTACAATCCCCCCTATTACAGCAGACAATTCGACGTTTTCGGCCTTCACAAAGCCAAAGACCTGTACGTCTACGAGGCGGACCTGTCGCAGGGCTTTATCCTTCCCGAACGTTTTTTGAGGAGGACGGACCAGATCGGGCGTGAAAACCGGGTCCGTGTGCGCCCGATCGACATGAAACGCCTCGAGGCCGACGTGCTCACCCTCGTCCGCGTGGCGAACGAGTCGACAAGAAACAACTGGGGCTACGTGCCGGTGACGGAGGAAGAGGCGAGGGACATGGCCCGATCGCTGAAACCCGTCGTGGACGAGGATCTTGTCATGCTGGCCGAGGTCGACGGGCGTGCCGTGGGGTACCTCATCGTTTTGCCCGACATCCACGTTCTGACGAAATCCATGAAGGGACGGCTCATGCCTTTCGGATGGGTCCGCCTGCTGCGCGGTTTGAAGCATATCCGCCAGTACCGGATCTGGGCCCTTGGCGTCATCCCCGAATACCAGCGCAGGGCCATCGATACGCTCTTTTACAGGAAACTCCACGAGGTGCTGATGCCGAAAAAGCCCGAACGCGTGGAGATCAATTACGTTCTCGAAGACAACATGGCCATGAACAATCCCATCCACAAAATGGGGCTCAAGCATGTCAAGACCTACCGCGTTTACGAAATGGACCTGCGATAACACGGCAAAAACAGGTCGAACCTCGGTCCGGACGCCGGCCGGAGTCCATGTTCCGGCACTCCCGTTTTTCGCTGTCTGTTTTTCATTGACCACGGCGGTTTTCATGAATGCGACAGCCCAGTCCATCCCTCTGCCTTCGCCCGACCTGAAAGGGTCCGTTCCGCTCGAACAGGCCCTGGCGGCCAGAAAGTCCATCCGGTCTTTCAGCGGGCAGCAGCTCGAGCTCAAGGATTTATCGCAGCTCCTGTGGGCGGCGCAGGGCCGTACACAAGCCAACGCGCAAGGCGGCGCCAAGCGAACCGCGCCGTCGGCCGGGGCGACCTACCCGCTCGAGGTCTATGCCTGCGTGAAATCGGTTCGGGGATTGAAGCCGGGGCTGTACCGGTATCTTTCGGAGCCGCACGCACTGGAACCTGTCCGCGAAGGCGATTTCAGCCGGCCCCTGTGCGAGGCTGCCTGGAACCAGCGTTCCGTCGAATCGGCTCCGTTGAATGTCGTGATCGCGGCGGTTTTTTCGAGGACAGAGAAAAGGTATAAAGAAAGGGCCGAACGGTACGTTTTCATGGAGGCGGGGCATGCGGGGCAGAACCTGTACCTCCAAGCCGCGGTCCTGGGGCTGGGCACGGTGGCCATCGGCGCGTTCGACGACGAACGGATGCAATCGGTGCTCGGCATACCGGAGAAAGCGCTTTACCTGTACCCCGTCGGTTTTCCCCCTCCATGAACCGCAGGCAATTCATGGAAAAATCGTGCGCCCTGATGGCCGGGGCGGCTTTCCTGTCGAAAGCGGAACGATCGGGACGCCCGGGTGAAATCGAGGCCCGTTACTACGCGAAATTTCCGGACCGGTCCGTCCAGTGCGCGTTGTGTCCGAGACAATGCCTCGTCATGCCCGGTAAAAGGGGTGCCTGCGGCGTGCGCGAAAACAGGAACGGCGTTTTCACCTCCCTGGTATACGGTCGTGTCGCGGCTGTTCACGAAGATCCCA
>JBFZEN010000338.1:0-3863 GCA_041306805.1 bacterium | reverse complement strand
AGCTCGAAAGCGGCCTCCAGGGTGTCTTTTGCACGCTCCATCGGATCCGAGGCGTTTCGCCATTCTCTTTGAAAACCGGCCCCGCCGAATATATCGGATCCGTTTCCCATCAACGTATGCCAGAATGCGACGGAAAAACGCAGATGCTCAGCCATCGTTTTATTGCCGACTTTCTGGTTCTTGTTGTAGAATCTGAATGCCAGAGGATTCCTGGAATCCTTTCCTTCGTAGGGTATTTGCCCGGCCACTTTCGGGAAATATTTATTCATATTGATTCCTCCTTTTGGTGTTTTGTAAAAGATTCATGAGTATGGTCAATGGAAAAAACGCGTGCCTGTATTCCCTTCACCTTTCAGGTTATGGGAATACAGACGCGTAACGAGGATAATAATGCTGACGAAAATACATGGCATAATTAAATAGGTTTTATTATCATTGAACCGGTTTAATATATAAAAGCAACTCTATAAAGTCAAGAGAAAAATCATCATTCAACAATCTTATCTTCTGATGCATAGCATCATGTAAGTTATTGATAAAATTAAAATAAATAAATATATCATCGTAACAGCAGCATTTTCCTTGTTGTTGAAAAACCGCTTTCCGGGGTTAATCTGTAAAAATAAACACCGCTCGCCAGTCCGTTGGCCTGAAATGTGATGGAATGCCGTCCAGCCGCCTTGGTTTCGTGGATCAGGGTCCTGACTTCCCGTCCAAGCATGTCAAACAGCTTTTGAGTGACGAAACCGGGCCTGGACAGCGAATAAGAAATGCCCGTTGAAGGATTGAACGGATTGGGATAATTCTGATCCATTTCTTGAACATGTCCAGCGCCAGTGGCATGGGATGCCCGATGCACGATTGATAAAGCCCGATGTCCGAGGCCCGAATCAGACGCCGCGATGCGATTTTACGGTCTGGATGAAGGCCCGTATGTTTTCGGTGCTGACTCCGGGCGGCATGCCCCCTCCGCACGAGAAAATGACCTTTGACTTGTCTTTCAGTGTGTCCAGCAGCCGGGCCGTCGCCGCCGAGACCCCGGCCGGGTCCTTTGCCGCCAGAACATCGCGCGGCGGGAGGTTGCCGAGCAGGGCGACCCGGTTGTCCGTCCATTGTTTCAATTCGGAAAGCGGCACATCGAAACCCATGTTGTAGAGGTTCACGCCCATTTCAGGAAGGAAGGGGGCGGAAACCCTGCAGGGCGCGTCGTTGTGCAGGAACTTGACAGAAACCGGCTCGTCGTACAGCTCCTTGAAACGGGGCAGGGCAAAAGACCGGAACTCGGCTTCACCGATGAAGCCGATGATGTCGTCGAGCAGCAGAATGCCGTCTATGGTCGGAAACGTCTCCATCTGCAGGCGCAGCCAGTTTTTCAGAAAGGTGGTCACCTTTTTCAGGAGTGCTTCGGCCAGGTCGGGCTGCATCATCATGGTCGTCAGAAATTCGGTGGAACCCATGAGGTAGCTGGCGATGTTCAGGGGACCCCGCGCCACCGCGAAGCGGACGGCATGCCCCGCCGCCTCCATTTCAGGCCGCGCGAGTTTCAACCGGTTGAGCATGAAGGGCAAAAGCCCGTCCTTGCCCGGATCCGGCACGGTCAGCGCGTCGATGTCGGCGGCCGAGCGCAGAACGCGGTGCGCAAAGGGAAATTCGTCTGCGGAGAATGTGCACTTCGCCCCGAAGGCGGACGGCTCGGTGCACATGCCGAATTCGGACCAGAAACCGGGAAGGAAAAGCGTTTCGGGGAAATCGCGGACTGCCTTCATATTGGCCTTCAGCCACAAGTCGTCGCTGGAAAAGTAATCCAAAATCTTGATGCCGTACCAATTCGGCAGCCAGGGCGAGTCAATGATGAAGCCGACGGGCAGGGGAGACACCCGTTCGCCCCTGATGATTTTCTTAAGCGTTTCCCATTGTGCATTGGTCATGGCGGTTGTCCTCAAGCTCGTTTGAATGATGGCGCCAATTTGATCCGGTTTTCCTCTTTGAGGGTGATGCCGAATGATTGATCTTCGTATCCAGTCCCGCTAGGGATCCAGTCCCGCTAGGGATCCAGTCCCGCCAGGGCGGGACGGAGTCCTCGACGGAAGGCCTGTTGTAAAAGCCACCCGCGGTGCGGGTGGCCGGTTAGCTCCGTTACCGGCCCTTTTTGGGGTTCATGTTCCAGCGCAGGCTTTCGGGCGGTCCAAGGTAGGTGGGATCGCCCGGGCCGGTTTCAACGACCAATTTCTGCAGAACGACTCCGGGATCCACCATCCAGTATTTCAAGACATGTTCGCCCGGCGCCTCCAATGCATGCTCGGAAAGACAGATGGTGACGTTGTTTCGGACCGATTCTTCCCAATCCTGGAAAGTCCGGTTCGCGTGCATGTTCACGATTTGAACCGGACCGCCGTCGAACGAGATGCCGTAGCGCAATCCTCCCTTGTCGCTGTAATCGAGGGTCGGCGAAAGGAATGCCCTGACCCTGACTTTTCCCTTGCTCCGGAAAAAGGCATTGTACTCAAGCCGCGGGCTCTTTTCTTCGGGTGAACGGGCCGGCGCCGTCACCGGAAAAGGCGTCATGCCTGAAAGCGTACGCCCCAGGCCGGGAATGCGAAGCCAGCCCGCGGAAGCGCCGCATATCGTGCGGCTTGCATGCTCGGCTTCAATGGAGACGAATCCATTCCTTTCCACGAAGCTTCCCTTTTTTGGCTTTTTGAAATGCGCGTCGTTCCGCACCGGGGCCAGCACGGAAAAACGGGCTCCGGCTCCTGCCGGCGCCGACGTGGTGATCGTGATGGGTACGCGGCGGTCTCCGGCCGGGACTTTCGCCCAGTCCACGTCCACCCGCAGGCGTGTTTCGGTTTCGATGATCCCCGCCCGTGGAGCAACCTGCATCCACGCCTCTCCCGCATCGACAGTGTACTCGAAGGGGTTTTTCCCCCGGTTGAACAGTTCGATGTAAAAGGACTGGCGGTTGAGCGAATCGAATTCAGGCAGCACGGCCTCGCCCTTCTCCATGGGCCACCACCGGGTCGAACCCTCCACGGCCATGCCGGGATCCGCGTTTTCAGGCAGGTCGATCTTTCTCACCTCAGGCATCTTGTTCGCGTCCGGCTGCTGCCAGTAGGTGTATCCGATATGCGTCTGGTCCATCATGTGGTTCCACTTGCCGCCGGACATCACGTGGTTGTATCGGAATGTGATGAGGGAATCCGTTTGAAACAGGTCCGCCGCCCTTTCGGCGAGCGCATTGGTTCCTGCCCGGCCCTGCTCCGCGTACAGGCGGTTTTTGCCGATTGTCACATGGAGTTCGTTCAGGTTGGCCGATGCGGCAACGGGATGCAGCACCAGCTGATAGAAGGCGTCCCTGGCTTCGGGCTGGAGCGAGTCATGCAGAAGGCGGGCCTGTTCGGCCAGCCGGTTGTACTCCAGGACCACGGATTCGGCCTCCCGGCTGTTCACGAGGCTGTAGGTGCCCGGGGAGAGCAATTCGGGTTTCCGGCGCGAGTTGAATTGCGTGTACCGGGTCAGCATTTCGGCGGCCGCCTTTGACGCGTTCCGTCCGAACTGCTGTTCGGCCCACAGCCGCGCGTATTCGTCGAGGCGTTCCGCGGGCCATGCGTCCGGGTTCCAGGCATAATCGAGGAAGAACGAGATGGGGAATTCCATCGGCTTGATGTCGCCCACATTCACGATCCAGAGCCGGTCCGCGCCGTGTTCGAACGCCAGGTGCATCTGCTCCCAGACGCGCGAGATCTGGTTCGTGTTCAGCCACTTGTAATTTCTCGGCCCCCCCACGTAATCGTAGTGGTAGTAGATGCCGTATCCGCCCCCGCGCGGCTTGTCCCCGGGGTCGGGGAGTTTCCGGATATTGCCCC
>JBFZEN010000337.1:0-4693 GCA_041306805.1 bacterium | reverse complement strand
GGGTTTACAGGGTGGTTTTTTTCTTCCGATTGGCGAGAACGTACCCCACCACCGCGATCGTCACAAGAAGGATGGGTACTGCATACAGCCAGAATTCCAGCGACATAAACAACCTCCCTGACAGAGTTTTCCTAGAATTGGACCTTCGGGGCTTCCTGAGCCTGGGCGACTCCTTCGAAATACGCCCGGTACTTGAAGCCCAGCATGTTGGCGATTAACACCTGCGGAAACCGGCGTATGGTCTGGTTGAATTCCTGGGCCGCCTGGTTGAAACGCATGCGTTCCTGCGCGATCCGGTTTTCGGTTCCGGCCAGTTCATCCTGAAGCCTGATGAAATTCTCGTTGGCCTTCAGAACCGGGTACTGCTCGACCACCACCATCATGCGCTGCAGCGCTCCGGACAGTCCGGCCTGGGCCTCGTTGAATTTGGCCAGGTTTTCAGGGGTGAGGTCTTTCGCATCGAGCTGCATCACGCCGCCGACCTTCGAACGGGCTTCTGTGACGGCTTGAAACGTCTCTCTTTCATGCGCGGCGTATCCCTTGACGGTTTCGACCAGATTCGGGATCAGATCGAACCGCCGCTGGTACACGTTCTGAACCTGCGCCCAGCTCTGGTTGACGTTTTCATCGAGCTTGACCAGGCCGTTATACGAGCTCCAAATCCAGCTCGCGATGATGAAAACGGCGATCAATACCAGAACCAGACATCCCAGGCCAATCTTTCCGCCTTTACCCATGACTTCCTCCTGTTTTAATTTTTCACATTCAGCTGATCGACCATGTTGCTCAATTTTTGTATTTCCGCGATGTATTCTTTCATGACCGGTATCATCTTTTTTCTGTCCGGCTTGTTTTTACCGTCGCGCAGCGCCTGGAGCTTCTTGAACAGGCCTGCATCGAGATCGAACTGATCGCAGACCGAGAGAAACACCTCGGCCCGTTTTTTGGGGATCTCCCTGTTTTTGATATACAGCAAAGCCCTGAAAATGGCTGAAATCGAAATCAGCGATTCCGAAACCAGGTTTCTGAGATCGGACGCGCGTCCGCCGGCGATGACCACGCCTTCCCTGAGCCACAGCAGTTTGCTTTTCAATTCGCTTTCGCACTGAAGCCGCAGGTCCTGGTTCTTGACTTTGATGTCTTTCAGCGGATTCTCTCCGAAAAGCACCTGGTAGGCGAGACGCATATTGAGAAATTCGACGGGAAAGCTGTCGGACGAGGTGGCGATATAGTCCGTGGTCATGAAAAACGGCAGGGCGATCCGCCGTTTACGCCACCGGCCCACCGAATGGTGCGCCTTCCAGACGTCGGCCATGCCCTCTTCCGTCAGCACAACCAGAAAATTGATGTTCGATTTTTTCGGCACGTAATCCCGGGTGGCCGCGCTGCCGTACAGCATCACCGAGACCAGTTCATTCCCGAATATTTCGATGATGTCGCGCTTGAACCATTCCAGCGTGTCTTCAAGTTTTTTCATGCCTTGCCTCCGGATGCGATGAATGTCTCCTCCGCAAGCGGTGGAGTATCCCTGATAATGAATACATGGTGCTCTGCAGGCCGCCGGCAAACCGGCCCCTCCCGCGAAAGCGGGAACCTGTCCCGCCCGGGCGGGCGGGATCAAAAACTGCGTCCCGCTCCGCCACCCCCGCTGCGCCCGCCGCCGAATCCGCCGAATCCGCCTCCGAAACTGCCGCCTCCTCCGCCCCATCCCCCGCCGCCTCCCCGGCCGCCTGACATCATACTCAATAGAATCCAGGGAATGATGCGTCCCTTGGTTAAAATGACGAGTAGAACGAATATCGCGAATAGAATGAAGCCGCCCGCGGAAGATTCGTGCGGTTTATATCCCTGGTGAATTTCCGGTTCAATGGCACCCGTGATCTGGACGCCCGCATCTTTTGCGATGACTCCCGCCACGGCCAATTCGCTGCGGTACAATCCGTCTCCGTATCGACCCTCTTTGAAATCGGGAAGCGCGTATCGATCGAGTATTTCCCCGGCCAATCCGTCGGGCAGAATCCCTTCGATCCCATAACCCGTTTCTATCCAGATTTTTCTTTCTTCCATGGATAACAGGATGAGAACTCCGTTGTCCTTCCCCTTCTTTCCAATGCCCCACTTTTCAAAGAGCGTCGTCGCATAATCCTGTACAACCATGCCTTGCAAATCGGGAACCGTGACCACGGCGATCTCGGCTCCTGTTTTGATGTTCACCTCTTCCGCGACCGCCGTCATGTCGGCCTTGATGTCGTCGGGAATGACGCCGGTAAAATCGCTCACCCAGCCTTCATACTCGGGGAATTGGACGTTCTGCGCCCCGAGACAAACGGCGAACCATGCCAGAATGAACAGCAGCGGGATGCGCTTTTTCATGCCTTTTCCTCCATCCGGTTCGGGCCGAAACGCGATTCCAGCAATCGCTTCATTTCGCCGGTTCCGGCGAACGCTTCGAACGCCTCAAGGTCGGCAAAGGAACGGTCCGATAGAATGCGGACGACCCAGTTCGTCGACATGGGCGACACCACGATCTTGAGGGTTTTCTGATGGTACGCCTCCCACAGTTCGATGGCGCTGCCCATGCTCGCCTCGGGCAGATAGGCGATGAGGCCGTGCGATCCCTTGATCTCGGCGAGGTGGTGCAGAAACACCCGCCTGGCCTTCTCATCGCTATAGGCGACCGAATCCGGATGATTTTCGACGGGACACAGGATGTCGGCGCCGGGAAACGCGCCGTTCAGGATGCGTCTGATCGTCCGGCGGTACTGCTGGTCGTGAACGTCCATACCGCGGCTGGAACCCTGAATGATGCCCGCTATAAAAAATCGGTATTTCATATTTTATGGAAATTCGCGAAAACCTGCAGCCGCGCCTGTATTGGTTTCAGTCCCGGTAATTCCCGTCCCTGTAATTGCTGTCGCGGTAATTCCCGTCACGGGTGTTGATGTCGCGGCTGTTGCCCTCGCGCAGGTTTTTGGCCACGGGCCTGTAACCCAGAGGCCGCGTGTCTTCCTTGCGCGGTTCCTTGTTCTGGCGCGTCGGCAGAATCCGTTTGTACATGATTTTGGTGTTCCCGAAATTCACGAGCAGCCCGATGGGACACCCGGCCACCGCGAGATAGCGCACGCCCTGGTGTATTTCGACGTCGTTGATCTCGCCTGAATAGGACCGGACCATGACGATGACGCCCCCGTCCACCACGTAATCGATCTGTACCGTGCCGATTTCCTTTTCCTTGTAATTATACGGAAAAGACTTCATGATTTCAAGCTTTAATTCCTTCTCCGCAAACTCCACTTCCAGCGCCTTCTTGTAAAAGTCGACGGGAAAACCGGGTCCGATCACCTTGTATACCTCCATGCAGGAACCGATGACTTTGTACATGATTTCGTTGGTCTCCTTGAGCATGGTCATGCTTTGCCTCCTTGCTTCTTCTGTTTCGCGACTCTGTCGTAGATGAGCCGCATTCCTTCGAGCGTGAGATAAGGTTCGACGCATTCGATGCGTTTCGATTTTTGCTTGATCACGGCGGCCAGTCCCCCCGTCCCGACGATCCGGGCCGATTTCCACCGCGCTTCTTCCATGATTTTGTCTATCATGCCGTCGATCATGGCGACCGTGCCCCACATGATGCCGGACCGCATGCAGGTTTCGGTGTTCCTTTCGATGACATGCGCCGGAAAAACCAGCTCCACTTTGGGAAGCATGGCCGCAACCCGGTGCAGTTCGATCGCCGCTGTTTTCAAACCCAGCATGATGGCCCCGCCCAGATAGGCGCCGTTTTCGCCGATCACGTCGAAGGTGGTGGCCGTGCCGAAATCAACGACAACGAGGGGGCCGCCGAACCGGGCCATTCCCGCCACGGCATTACAGATCCGGTCGGCGCCCAGCGTGTTCGGCGATTCAATCTGAATGTCCAGCCCGGTGTCCGTCTCCCACGAGATGATCAGGGGCTCGATCGAAAATGTTTTTTTGACCATGTCGACGAAAATGCCGGTCAGCATCGGCACCACCGATGAAATCACGACGCCGCCGATGTCGGCGAACGACAGGTTTTTCTCCCCGGCCCACATTTTCAGCATGATCCGGCATTCGTCCGCCGTCCTGTGTATGGTGGACGAAAGCCTCCAATGGGCCGACAATGCGCCGCCCCCGTCGAACACCCCGAGCACGGTCTCGGTATTCCCCACGTCAATCACCAGCAGCATGCCGCACCTCCAGTACGTGTCCGTTTGAAAAACGCCGGCTGGTTCCGTCCTCGGAATGCAGAATCAGGTCGCCGTTGGAATGGAATCCCGCCACCCGGCCGCGTTCGATGCCGTTGTGAACCTTCAGGGCGATCTGTTTTCCCACCAGGTTGTTACGGCACGCCCACCGCTCCAGCACGAAGCGGCACCCGGTTCTCTTGACCTCCATATAATCGCGTTCCATCTGCCAGAGTATGTCCGCGAGAAGCTTCGGACGGTCGATCGCGTCCGGCACGCACATGGCGATCGATACGGCCCTGCCCCGCAGTCCGGGCGGAAAATCGAACCCGTTCTGGTGCACGTTTAATCCGATTCCGAGCACGGTCTGTTTCGGCCCGACCGTGTTCCGGATGGTTTCCGCGAGAATGCCTGCCGCTTTTTTCCCGTTGATCATCACGGCGTTGGGCCATTGCAGCTCGGGGCGGAGGCCGTCTCCGTGTTCCAGAGCC
>JBFZEN010000336.1:0-2625 GCA_041306805.1 bacterium | reverse complement strand
AGTGAGCCCGGTTCTCAGAACGCAGGACTGGATATCCATCATCAAGATCGAACAACGGTCCAGGGAAACACGACCGTTCGATCAGACGGCCGATTTGCTTCGATCGGAACTGGAACAGAGAAAAATGCGAATCGCCTATACGGCGTATGTCGATTCATTGAAAACGCTCTACCGGTATCAGGGTCTGTCTTCGCTTTTCTGATCCGTCTGATGAAAGAGGACGACAGGATGAAACAAATCGCGGTATTGGGCGCGGGGCGGGTTGGAAGCGCCATCATCAGGGACCTGGCCGGCGCCTTTTCCGTTTCGGCCGTGGACTCTGATCCCGTGCGGCTTCAGGAGTTTGAGGGCGTCGATCACGTATCGATGACGCGCGCCGACCTCTCGGATCCCGCATGCATCGGCCGTTCCGTCGAAAATGCCGATGTGGTCGTCAACGCCCTTCCCGGCCGCATCGGCTTTGCGGCGATTCGCACGCTGATCGGATGCAAAAAGAACACCGTCGACATTTCGTTCTTCGAGGAAGATCCGTTCGAGCTCGACGGGCCGGCAAAAAAGAACGGCGTTATCGCCGTGACGGACTGCGGGGTGGCTCCGGGCATGACCAACATGATACTGGGTTTCCACGCTTCGCTGATGCAGGTGGACTCTTTTGAGTGCATGGTCGGCGGACTGCCCTTTGAACGACGATGGCCCTACCAGTATAAGGCTCCTTTTTCTCCCCCGGACGTGATTGAGGAGTATATGCGTCCGGCCCGGATGGTGGTCTCTGGAACCGTCGTGGTCAAGCCCGCCCTTTCGGATCCCGAACTGGTGGAATTCCCCGGAATCGGCACGCTCGAGGCGTTCAACACGGACGGTTTGCGGACGCTTCTGAAAACCATGCCTGTCCCCGACATGAGGGAAAAAACCCTTCGTTATCCGGGCCACGCCGAAATCATGCGCGTTCTGCGCGAAACCGGATTTTTCGATACACGTGCCGTGCTGGCCGGCGGCGTCCGCGTGAGACCGCTGGACGTCGCTTCGGCCCTGCTGTTTCCCATGTGGAGGCCGGCTGCCGGCGAAAGGGAATTCACCGTCCTGCGCATCATCATCCGCGGCCGGTTGAACGGCGTTCCGAAGCATTACGTCTACAACCTGTTCGATCAATTCGATCCCGCATCGGGAATTTCCTCGATGGCCCGCACCACGGGCTATGCCTGCACCGCCGTGGTCCGCCTTCTCGCGGAGGGGCGCATCGAAGAAAAAGGCGTCGTTCCCCCCGAAAGAATAGGAGCCCTTCCCGGCTGTTTCAAATTCGTGATGGACCATCTCAAAGAGAGAGCCGTGGAATATCATTTCAGCGAGGAAAATTGAACCGGCCGTTCAAGAGAACGGACCCCGTATTCGCAAATTGAATCGCTGTTTCCGTTTTTTTCATATAAATCATCTTCCGATTCAGAACATTTTACCCCATGATCATTTGCCGGCACCGGCGGCATCTCGGGTATTGCGCCAATGAAAACCCCCATCCCGGATTTCCGGAATGGGGGTTTTTGCCTGTACACCCGGTTCTTTTTGCCTGTACACCCGGTTCTTTTTGACATCATCCTCCTGGACGTGATCCCTTCGGGATTAAATCCCCTTTTTCCTGAGGATCTTCTCTATTTCATCCATGGTCCGGTTCATGGCCTGCATGGTTTTCAGGAAGGGATCGGGCGTCGTCATGTCGACGCCCGGTTTCTTGAGTATTTCAATGGGATAATCGGACCCGCCGCCTGATAAAAACTGCAGGTAGCGGTCGACCGATCCCTTTTCGCCCGCCAGAACCTTTTCGGAAAGGGCCGTGGAAGCGGTGAACGAGGTGGAGTATTGATACACGTAAAAATTATAATAAAAATGCGGTATGTACGCCCACTCCACGTTCACATAATCGTCGATATGACAGACGTTCCGGTCGTGCCCGTAGTATTTTTTCAGGACATCGCCGTACATCTGCGTCAGCACGTCCCCTGTCAGCGGTTCGCCCTTCTCGGCCTTTTCATGAATGGCCAGCTCGTATTCCGCGAACTGGGTCTGTCGGAACACCGTGCCTTTGATGCCGTCGAGATATTCCATGAGAAGCGAAAGACGGACGTCGTCGTCCTTGATGTCTTTCAGCATCTTGTGGATGAGAAGCGCCTCGTTGAACGTGGATGCGACTTCGGCCACAAAAATGGAATAATCGGCGGTCGGATAAGGCTGGGTCTTGTTCGAGAAATAACTGTGCATGGTGTGCCCGAGTTCATGGGCCAGCGTGCTCACGTCGTCGAAAAGACCGTTGTAATTGAGCAGAATGAACGGATGGGCGTCGTAGGCGCCGTCGTTGGAATAGGCTCCGGACCTCTTCCCCGTCGTCGGGTACACGTCGATCCATCGTTCGGCGATGGATTTTTTAACCACGTCGGTGTAAGGTTTTCCCAGCGGTTTGAAGGCGTCCATAATGAGTTTCTCGGCCTGCGCGTAGTCGTATTTCAGATCCACGCCCTTGACCACCGGAGAGTACAGGTCAAAATACCTCAGCGTGTCCACGCCGAGCATGCGTTTGCGTAAATTCAGGTAGCGGTGGAAGGAGCCCAGATTGGCATTGACGTTCAGGATGAGCGA
>JBFZEN010000335.1:0-4140 GCA_041306805.1 bacterium | reverse complement strand
TTGAAAACTCAGGGTTTCGAGGTTGATGAAGCGCGTCAGCAGGTTGGTCTTCCGGTTCAGGGTCCTGAATTTCCCGATGACGGCGCCGAGCGAATCGTTCGAAATCAGGTGCTGGACCAGCTGTTTCAATGACGCGGGTTCAGGGTGGTTGTCGGCGTCGTACACGGCGACGAGATCGTGGACGGCGTTTTTCAATCCGATGTTCAGCGCAAAGGCCTTGCCCCTTCCCTGTCCCACGGCAGGCAGGTGCAGCGGCTTGATCCGGGCGTCGCGCGAGGCCGTTCGGTCGAGCAGGCTCTTGGTGTCGTCCGTCGAACCGTCGTTGACCACAATGATCTCGATCTTCTCTTCAGGATAATCCAAAGACAGGATCCGTTCGAGTGTCTGCTCGATCACCACGGCCTCGTTTCTGGCGGGGACGAGGATGGAAACGGAAGGCAGGTCCGCGTCGGGAGTTTCCCGGGGCGGGACGGCCTCGGTGGAACGGCGGTACCGGTATCCGAATATGGCCAGAACCAGCTGATATAAAATCATGGTCCAGACCACGGAAACCGACATGAGGAACAGGACATCGAAAACAACCGAAGTGAACGGCATGGTTCTCCTTCACGATCTACTGCGGATCAGAATGGCCCCTGCGTTTGCGCCCGGATCGTCCGATATACAACGACAGCAGCACGATGCCGAAAACGGAGCTGACGGCCACGATGAGCACCGAACCGACGATGCTGAACCGTTTCACGGTCAGCGAACCGATGGAGCCGGTAAGAATTCTCACGTGATGTTTTCCGGCCGGAAGTTGAACGGTAAAGCCGGGAATGCCATGACTGATGCCGGCGGCGTATGGCTTGCCGTCGAGGACCGCCTTTCTCGGTTTTTCATTGACCGTCAGGTAATTGCATACGGTTGACTCGTACTGCAGTTCGAATCCGCGGTGGACCATTCTGCACGAGAGCAGGTCGCCGCTCATGTCGACGAGCCGCGCCGATTCGGTGAACGCGTTTTTGAGTTCATCGACGGGGCGGACCGGTTCGATGACCGACCTGCCCGGAGGCAGGATCACTTTTCCCTTCCAGCAGGCCGGCCACGGCCGGCCGTTGACGAGAACGTTCTGATGCCGCCTGGCATCGAGAACCAGGACGACCTTTTCCTTCGACTCGATTTCCCATCGGGCGGGGAAGAGGGTTTCTTCGGCATGGCTCCCCAGCGTGTAGGCGATCCACGGGAAATCGACCTCGTACATGCTCGATTCGGAACGCAGGGCCACCCGGTTGCTGTCTTGAAGAGCGCCGAAAACCAGCCGGTTGAGCTCCATGCCCGTGGGAAGCCGGGTGGGCGAAAGGCCGGAGTTCAAATCGGGCGCCGGTGAAACGCTGACGTCAAGAACAAGGTCGCCGCTTTTCCGCATCGGCCGGTAGGTTTCGGACAGTTTCCGGTAACGGTCCGGTCCCTGGGACCGTAATTCCTGATCGTCCTCGATCTGTATCGCGAAAGGCTGCATGTTTTGAAGTGCCAGAAGGCGCCGCGCATCCGAACCGGTGTTTTCAGACGTTTTTTGCGCGTAAAAAGGATCGACCGCCGTCACCATGATTTCCATGTCCCTGTTTCCGGCTGTCCTGGTTCGCTGCAGAAAATCCAGAAAATCCCGGTTGAGGCTGATCACGGTTTGTTTCCGGTATTCCTGGAATTTTTCCCAGTCGCGGCGGTTCCTTCTCCAGAAATGCGCGGAGTTCGGGTTGAAAATTGTTATCGGATCGAATCCGTTCCGCGACGCGAAGGTCTCGCGGACCGATTCGTGCATCGGGGTGAACAGATCGGGCAGCCCCGGGCCGGACGGCGATTCAAAATTCAACCCTGCCAGGTTGACGCCGTCCCAGTCGAACCGGTTGATGAGGTCGGCGGTTTCGTCCATGACTGTCTGTTTGCATGATTCTATCGTCAGGGCCATGAGGTGTCGCCCGTCCACCACGGCCTCGCGCCCCGAGGCGGTCTTTTCGCGCCATTCAGGATGCTCGTCCCAGAATTTCTCGTTCACGTTGGGCAGATCGAGCCACAGGTATACCAGCATGGCATTTTCATGGGCGAGCTCGATCAGCCGTCCGTAATCGTATGTCCAGTCCGAATACACGTGCCATCCGGCCGCGTACACCGTCCTGAATCCGTGGCTCTTCCACATCTTCACGAGGTCCTCGATGGCGACGTCCTCCCTGTCGCCGGGCTCGAAGTAGATCTCGGCGCTCTCCCTCCGAACGAGGGGCCAGAGGCCGAACTGCCGCTGAATGAGGTCGCAGAAATACGGAAAACGCCCGTACCCTTCGCCGGTCAGGGGATCGAATTGAGCGGCGAAATACAGGTATTTCCCGTCCCCGTATTCGCCTCCGATCACGACGGGATCGCCCGTCGCCTCCTCTGAATAATACGTGACGAAATCAAGCTCCACGTGGAACCGGTTGTAGAATCCCCGCTGTTTCCAGCGGATCAGGACCTGCGGGTAGTATTCATCGCGCACGCCCAGTACGGGCCTCGCTTCACCGTCCGGTTCGATTCCGATTCGGCGGGCCAGATCGGAGCCGCCTTCGAGGATGAGGTTCATGCCCTTTGCCACGGCGTGGACGATGAAAAGCGCCTGTTGTTCGTTCAGCCGGCGGGCCGCGTTTTCGGGGATGACGACGAGGTTGATGCCGTCCGGTATGGTAAAAAAATCGTCCGTGTTCAGAATCAGGCATTCGACGCCGACCGATTTGAACGCGTTCAGGTAGCTGGACTGGTTCCGCGCATCCGCAGGCGCAGCCGCGGAATCGACGACGACCGCGGGCACCACGATCGGATTTTGCGGCGTCAGGGCGGGAACTCTCCAGAGACGGCTGACAAAACCGGGGGACCGGGAAACCGACGTCCACAGGTTCGCGCCACGCGCCTGCTGCAGTTGGTCCGTGATGCGCGCGGTGTAAGTCCATCCGACGGGGCAGACGCCGTTCCTCGAAACCGGTCCGCTGATCTTTTCAAGGCCTTTCGTACGGTTTTTCCTTTTGCCCGCCGGATTCAGAGCCGATTCTTCGAGGTATTGATCCGCGAGTTCCGATTTCCATCCATATCGCCCGGAGGCGACCACATGCGAGGACGTCTGGACGCGGTTGTCCAGCGACCGGATGTCGGCGAAGGCGTAACCCATGTCCCTTATTCCCCCGACCAAAGCTTTCAAGGAAGACAGCGGAATGAACGGGTGGAAGAAAAAGCTGGCGAATCCGTCGCGGCCCGCGAGGTTGTGGCGGGCGTTCCGAATCATGGGCGCGGGATCCGGATCGTCCAGGGGGATGTATCCCAGGTTTTCGGGGACGAGCCTTGATTTTCCGTTTCTGGCCGGAATGTAGAAAGGCAGCATCTGGTCGGAACCTTTGACGTCCATGGTCTGCCGCCTCTCGTAGGCCGTGGTGAAATGCCCGTCGATGACGCCGTAGTCGAGAAGCGAAGCGGCGTAGTGGGGCGTCTCCCATGCCAGGGGGTAGACGCCGCTGCGGACGCACTCGTCGACTGCCCTTTCGATTCTCTCGCGGACGTATTCGGGGGAATCCTGAAATACGGGCGCGTCGCCCAGTTCATCCCAGAATTCGTAGTCGTCGGTGGTCTGGCCGCGGTACTGGTGCGTGCAGCCGTGCAGCACCACGGTTCCGCCCTTCGAGACGGCGTACTTCAGCGCCTTGGCGAATTCCGGGCGGTCGGACAGCGACACCGATGTGTTCGATGCGGGATCGAGGTAGAACGGCGTGAAGCCGATCGCGAATGGTACGTTTTTCCCGCCCAGGTATTTCGCAATGGAACGCAGGGACGCGGGGTCGGACATCGGGGACGTGTCCTCGATGCGGACCAGCGCCAGGTGTTTTTCCTCGTGGTCTTCCTGCAGCAGGTCGTGCAGCATGTCCGCGAATACGATATGATGCCCTCCCTCGACCATGAAGGCCGTGGGCAGGTCGGCGATATACCAGAAACGGCCCGACCGCAGGGCATAGGGGAGCCGCCCTTCCGCGGTCTCGGCCCAGGCCGGCACGCGGCAGGCCGTGGAATCGGCGATGCGGACGCGGTTCATCAGCGAATCGGCCTTGGGAAGCGCCTGGTTTTTATACATGATTTTGATGCGAGCGT
>JBFZEN010000334.1:0-10876 GCA_041306805.1 bacterium | reverse complement strand
TAACGCGTAATAATTGTATATATATTAAGTATTTTCAGTTCAACAACCGAACGGTTTTACGAAATCGTTTTCGTTGATTTCATTAAAAAATAGTCATTCTAATACAAAATGTCAACCAATTTCTAAACAAATCGCGTGAATCAATTTGTATTCAGATGTAGTTTCGCGCCATATTTTCCATCCATAAATTCCCTCGCGTAAAAAGAGGTTTGAACAGCCCCAAGCGGTCGTATCGCCAAGCCGAGTATCTTCCCGTCAATCAACCGCTGAAGCACCGGATTGGGAAGGATAAACCAATTAACAGCTTCGCGTCCAACCGCAGGATCGGCGTCAATAATCATCTATTGATCGAATTCATGGTATGCCTTCGGATGGCGGAAGATGCGACCGGTCGGTTTCATTCAACGGTTTTATCAGGCGGCAATCCAATCCTCTGATACAGGTCTCTCCTGCCGGCCTTGTCTTGGTTCAATATGGTGCGGGCGGAACCGGCCACCGGTTCGGCCTTTTCCCGTGGAACCACGACCACGCCGTCTCCATCGGCCACAACCACGTCGCCGGGGCAAACCAGAACGCCGCCGATGACCACGGGTCTGTTGACCGATTCCAATTCGTTGCGCCCCGGACGAATACCGCGCCCTTTTTTCAGCAGGTACAGCGGCACCCCTTCCTTGGCGACCTCATCCGTATCCCTGGAGCTGGCGTCCGTGACCACACCGACGGCTCCGCTTTGATGCCATGCCAATATGTTGAACGAACCGATGGTGCCGATATCGCCCCCGTCCACATCGTCAATCACCACAGCCGTTCCGGGCCGGATGATTTTGGTAAATGCCTCATGCGAATACACATTGTAAAAATGCCCTTCCCAGGCCGAAAAATCCTCCCCCGGTTTCGGCCGGTCTGCCCGCTGGGTCGGCACGTACCGCACCGTGACCGCGATGCCGCGGAATTGGTGCGTCAGGTTTTCCAGATCGATCCAATCGGGATGTATAGCGGGATCCACCAGCCCGGTGCCGGGCAGCCCCACCCTGTCCATTCCGTCTGAAACGTCCGCCACGCGCAGCCCTTCGAACAGACGTAAGATCCGGGCGTCTTCTTCGGCGCTGTAGGTTTTCGTTTCGATAAAGTTCATGCCCTTCCGGAGTTCGTCCGGCCCGGGCTGCTGCGGCATCGCAACGGCATGCGCGATGGTGAAAAGGAAGAGCAAAAACCGGGTGCGTTTATTCATGATCCATCCTCCGTCCTTAAACCTCGTTTCACCTCCGGCCGCGTCATTCCACGGCGCCTTCCGGCGCCGATCTCAGCATACGGATACACTGCATCAGCGCCCTGGATTCATGGTAATTCACCTTCCAGTCAAACCCCTTGGGACCCAGCCGCCCATGCGGATTGAGGTCCAGCCCTTCGGCGTACCAGCCTCCGTGCTCGCTGTCGATGAGGTAATCACGGATGTATCGCCACTGCTTCCTGAAACACCGGATATACCGCGTGTCCTCGGGGAACAGCCTCGCCATGGTCAAAAGCGCCTTTAATCCTTCGGCCTGGGCCCACCATACCTTCGCCCGGCTCGCGACGACCAGGGAATCGGATCCGTGGGGGTACGTTCCGCTTTCGTAGAACCCCCCGCGCGTACCGTCCCATCCCCGGACGAGCGCATGGTCGACCATGCGCCTGGCGACACGCAGCGTCCGGCTGTCCGGGGCGGAACCCAGCGCGCACGACGCCTCGAGCATCAGGCAGGCGGTTTCCACGTCGTGGCCGAAGGAGACATGGTCGAAAAACTCCGCCGCCCTGCGTACAGACTCCGGGGAGCCGCTGAATGAGATCGGGGTCCAGTCGCGCGCCATGAATTGGGTGAGCGCGCCCCTGTCCGTGACGATGGTGTCGCGTATCACGGTCAGGAGCTCCAGAATGCGGCGGCGAAGAAGGCTGTCGGGCCAGAATCGGTACAGTTCCGTGAACGCCTCGAGCAGGTGGATGGACGAGTTCTGGTCCTTCCATGCCGCCTGTCCCGAGCCGCCATCCGGAATGGGGGTGCCCAGCCAGGAACCGTCGCGCCCCAGGCGGTCTACATATCCCCCATACTCGGGGTCCCGGCTGTGACGGTCCAGCCACAGGAACGTGTCCCTGGCCAGCCTCAGCGCGGCGGTATCGCCCGAGGCGCCGTGGTAGGCGGCCAGGGCGAAGACGGCGAACGCGTTTCCGTAGGCGGTCTTGATGCGCCCGTCTCCGAATGGAACGGCCTCTCCCTTCCTGTCTTTCAGCATGGCAAAACCGCCGTATTCCCCGTCCCACATCCTGTTTTTAAGGAAGAGGAAACCGTGCCTGGCGAAATCAAGGTAACGGTTTTCGTTGAAGAACAGGGCCGCTTTCGAGGTCGTCCAGACATGGCGGCATTGCGTGACGATCATTTTATTCTGGGGGCCGTCCGTTTTCCAATCGAACGAAAAGTCGCTGAGGAATCCGCCGCATGCCGTGTCCAGCGAAAGCGGATACCAGGCATCCAGCAATTCATGCCGCAGCGACGCCTCCATCTCACCGGCAATCCGCAGGTCCGTCCCGTCCGCACCGCACGGGGCGGCGGCGTGGAGCGGCAGACAGATCAGAACGGCCAGAGCCGCGCACACCCGTTTCAAGGGGATGCCGCCCTCAGAATTCCCTAAGCAGCTCGAGCATTTTTCGGTCGAGCCTGTGGCCTTTGAATTTCTCATATCGGACATCCTGGCGGCCGCTGTCGAGCACGCCGAAATCGCCTTTCAGGTTCCAGAGCGAATGCCCCCAGCCTGCCTCTTTCCACAGGGAAAGCAGGTCGCGCATCCACCGGAGGGCCACGTCGTGCGGGGTCTTGTTGTAGCAGCCCCATTCCCCCACATGGACCGGCACCCCCATTCCGGCCAGGCGCATCCAGGGATCGATCAGCTTTTGTTTCAGCGCGGCCTTGTCCCATAGTGTGCCGTCATCGGCCTTGAGCGGCCACGTCGGGATACGGAATGTCTGGAAGGCGTCTTTGGGAACCCACGTGGCGGTGTAATGGCTCACGCTCATGGGATCGTATCCCCTCGTGCTCTGCACCACGCCGAGATCGGCAATGCCGAATATCGGCGTCCGCCCGACATCCTTGCCGTCCGCAATGATCAGCCGTCCCGGATCCTCCTCCCGGATGGCCTTCACCAGAGCCCGTACCACCTCCACGTGGCGCGTCTCTTCCGGGGTATGGGGTGGCTCGTTGATCAGGTCGAAACTGAGCCTTGAACTGGGGATGCCCTTGTACCTTCTCGCGAACATTTTCCAGTGAAACTGCGCCCCGTCGAGGGCCTTCTGCATGTGATCCGGCGTGTCCTTGTACAGGTCCACGGGTTCCATCACCCTGTCGTTGATGCAATAGCCGGGAATGCGGTGCAGATTCAGGTTGACATGTATCCGGTATTGTCTGCCCAGCTCTACGGCTTCGTCGATGTCTTTGAGGACTTCTTCGTCGATTTGGAACCAGTCGTTTTTCGGGGCCCAGTTCCAGTACGACATGGGAATTCTGGCGAAATCGAATCCCCATCGTGCCATGATTTCGAAATCCTCCTCCTCGAACCGCCTTCTCGGCCCGTGAGCGCCGAATTTGGCCAAAAGATTGAAACCCCGGTAACGGGGGAACGCGACCGACGGCGGCACGGTTTCGGCCCGCGAACGGATTGCCGCACCGCTCACGGACAGCGCGCCGAGGACGGCGGCGCCCGTTTTCAGGAAATCGCGTCTATCCACACAGCTGCTCCTTTTTATGGGAACGGGTGGTTCCGATCGAACCCGCGGCTGATGGGACGGCCGGGTTATCTCTTTTTCACCACGATCGTCTGATCGATCCTGGACAGTCTGTCATCCCGCAGCCCGGTTTTCAGCGCCTCAGTGTACCGGGGCTGGAATTTTTCCAGGGTGGCCGTACCCTTCGAAACCTCATCGATCGTGCCGTCCGCGCCCCTGTCGATGAAAACAAATGTGTCCGAAGAGACGAGCCCGTTCTTTTCGGTCACGATGAATTCGTTGAAGGGCCGAATCTGCGGAGGGCGGAAGCTCTTGATCTCGTACCGGTAAGTCCCGTCTTCCAGCGTATACCGTTCGACCTGAGGTTCTATCACCCTGAGCCCGCTCGTTTTTTCTATCTCGGCCAGGCCGTATTCGTAGGCGTGTTGGGCTTCACCGAGACCCGTCTTTCCGAAAAGGATATAGTCGAGTATGCGGTCCTGGTCGCGGTCCACGGCCAGGAAGCCGGAACCGATGAGCTCGTTCTGGCGCTCGGCCCGGTTTTCTGAATAGATGGACCGTATCAGGAACTGCTCCCCGTCGAAGGTGAACTTGTACTGCGAGGCTTTCGACGGCCGGCTGCCCGCGCAGCCCAGAAGCAGGATGCAGGCGGCGGCCGCGGCCCCGCAGGCCATGGTTTTCATTTTCATATCGGTTTCCCCCTTGTTTCCGGCCGACGGTTCGGGCCGTGAAAAAAACAGGGTGGCCGGCGGTTTGCAAAACCCCGGCCACCCCGTGTCGCTTCATTCAATCAGGTCGGGCGGTATCTACTTAATGAAAAGCATCCGCCGCTGTGCCATCACGTCGCCGGCTTCCATCCGGTAAAAATAGATGCCCGACGACAACCTGCTTGCGTCGAACTGTACGGCATAGGCGCCCTGCTTCATGCGGCCGTCGATGAGCGTGATCACGCGCTGGCCCAGGATGTTGAACACGGTCAGCTTCACGTCGGATGCCTTGCCCAGGGAGAAGCGTATCGTCGTGCTGGGATTGAACGGATTCGGGTAGTTCTGCTCGAGGGCGTAGCCTTCGGGCAGAATGTTCCGCGGAACCGACGTGGATATCTCCTGGATCAGCTGGATCTGGTCGATGTTCGCCTGGGCGGCCGTCAGGGTGAACGTCTGCGAGCCCGCGGCCAGGTTGAACAAACCGGTCAACAAATCCAGCCCCGTCGAATCGGCGTTGCTCGCAAGCGGAAGTGCGGCAATGATGGTGGTCCCGCCCGCCTTCACCACGCCCGTCTGCGCGCCTGAGACGTTCTGGTAGGAAATGCCGAGCCGGTATGTGCCCGCCTCGGCCACGTTCAAGGTCCAGGTCAGGGTACCGCTGGCGCCCAGGGCGACCGATTTGAACCCGGCGGGGGTCCACTTGGCGCCTTCCGCCTTCGGCATCACGAGCTCGTAGCTGCTGACGTCGGGCGCGCGCAGGGATTGCAGAACGGTCGTGGTGCCCGCCGCCAGGATGTCGATGCCGGCGAAGTTCTGCCATCCCCAGGATTTTTCTATCCGGATGGTGTTCGCGCCCTTGGGCAGGTCCAAAGCCGCCGCGCCCTCGATCAAAAGGGCTTTCGTGATCGTGGGCAGCCAGGTCCATTCGTTGATGGGAATGCCGTCCGCCTGGGCCCATGCGAATTCCCCATAGCCCGAATTGTTCCGGATGTTGGTCCCGTTGACCTTGATGAATTCGCCCCGGATGTTTTGGTTGCGGATGTGGGTCCACACCTTCATGTCCACGGTCGCCGCCGCGGCCAGGTTGAAGTTCCACTCCATGAATCCGCCGCCGTCCATTTGGAAGTACGTGAAGGCGGTCATATTCGAAACCGCCGCGGTGCCCGAAAGCGTCATGTCCTCGGCCTGCGTGGTCGCGATGACCTCGAGCTTGACCTTCTCACCGGCCAGGTCTTCGATCTGCTTGATGAATCCGGCCTTGCCGGCCTCGAAAAGAGCCTTCTTCGCGGGGAACCAGTTAAGGTCGCCCAGCGGCAGGCCGTCCGTGCCGCTCTTCATTATTTTGGACGTGGTGTACGCGAAGTTCTCGGGCAGGGGCCAGGAGACTTCGGTCGGGTACGGCGGCGTGGCGAAATAATACGGCGTGGCCGGGGTGATGCCCCTGCGGAGATCGTTGATGTTGGCGATCATTTGAGGCACCAGCGTGTCCGGGTACGTCATGATGTTGGGCATGGTGGTCAGCCAGGTCGTGTCTTTGAACACCATCGAGGACGCGTACGCCGCCATGCGCCTGTTCGTGATGGAGTTCGAGAAAAATTGGGGCGCGATGCTGTCGCCGTAGAAGGTTTTGAACTTCGGATCGCGCCAGCCGGCCATGTTGGCGAAAACAATGCGGCGCGATTTCTCGGGACCGTATTGCGATGGCAGCGCGCCGATGCTGAACATGCCCGACTGCGAAGACGGCCTGCCCATGAAGGTGTCGCGGCTGGCGCTGGTAAGGTCGGCGTAGCCCTCGCCCTGCCAGAACCCGTTGATGATCAGGTTGTTGGTGAAGTAGGCCTCCTGAAACCAGTTGCCCGTGTTGATGTTGCGGCCGTGGTTCACCAGGGTGTTGTGGTTGAACCGGACGTACTTGGCCGAACCGCCTTCGAGCTGGAACGCGGTGAACTCCAGGTTGAAGAACGAGTTGTTCTCGACGATGACGGAATCCTGATCGGCCCAGATCGAGATCCCGCGCCCTTCCCACTGCTGCGTGCTGGGCTGGCCGATGAGGTTGCGGAACTTGCAGTTGCTGAAGGAGATCTTGTTGCCCTTGCCCGTGAAGGCGATAAGCGCGAAGTTCGTCCGTTCGAGGATGCAGTTGTCGATGATGAAGGTCGAGTTGTTCGCGTCCATCTGGATCGGCTGGTAGTAGGTCTGGACGTTGTTGTCGTCGCGGCCGGTGAGCCAGAGGTTCTTCAGCGTGACGCTGCTGAGACCCGTGATGATGCGGCCGTCCACCGTGCCGTCTGTCCTCGCGACCATCTGGATCACGGCGGGGTTCTCCTCGGGCTTGGTCCCGGGGGTTTCACCCACGAGGCGCAGCGTGAACCCGCTGTTTTCGATGCGCTCCGTGTTCCAGTAGAAGCCGCCCCGCAGGAGTTTGTATACCCGGTTGGCGCTCTTCCTCGCCCCGCCCGCGACCGTATCGCCGACGACGGCGTCGCGCAGCGCGTTCGATATGGGCACCCCGTCCTTGTCGCCCCACTGGACGGTGAGCGTGTCCATCGCCTGGGCGCCCGCCTGCTGCACCGGCCAGGCGAGGGCGATGACGACCAGGGCCAACAGCAAAATACCATTATGGTGCTTCATGGTCTTCCTCCATTCGTTTGACTTTGGTTTGATTCGCGTCTCGCGGCTGCTGCCTTCATGGACCCATGGCATCCCTCCAATCGTTGTGTAGATGGTTTGTCTTCTGCTTGGCATCGCATCGTTTTTTCATTCATGTCCAGCGGACGGCGGCCCGGACTAGAACTTGTACCTCACGCCGAAATCCATGGTGAAGCCGTAGTATTCGATGTAGGCCGGGTTGGTCAGCGTGTATCCGCGGAAGTTCTCGTCCTTCCGGTTGTTCAGGTTGTTGAAGTTGACGAAGACCTGGTAGCGCGCGCCCACCTTCTGCTGCAGGGTGAGGTCCCACCGCTTGTAGGCGCCGGAGAAGTTGTCCATGATCGGCTCGAGGCTGATGAAGGTCAGCTTGTCGGTCTGGTACAGGTACGACAGCCGGGCCGAGAAGCCCTTGTAGTCGTAGCCGAGGGTCACGTTGGCGATGTGGGCGGGCTGGTCGGGCATGCGGGCCCATCGCGAGCTGTCCACGAGGATCTTGGTGAAGCGGGGCGGGCGCGTGTTCGGGATCTGCGGCCCCCTGACGACGAAGAACAGCTGTTTCTCCGTGCTCGAGAAGATGCGCGAGTAGTTCACGTTCAGCACGATCCCGTGCAGCACCGACGGCAGGTACCAGAAGTTGGTCTGCCAGTCGAGTTCGAAGCCCTTGTACGTGGCGGCCGTGGGGTTGTTCGTGTAGGTGTCAATCTGGGGGCTCGCGTTCAGGAGCCAGGTGGAGGGAATGTTGAGTCCCTCGGGCAGGGTGATGCCCGCCTGGTAGAAGATCGTGGACTGGAGGATCAGGTCGTCGATGGTCTTGTAGAACCAGGAACCGGTGAACAGCCCGAATCGGTTCCCGAAAACCGAAACCGAGGCGTCGTAGTTCTCGGAATGGGCCGGCTTCAGCATCGAGTTGGCGGCCCGGATGTAGCTCTGGTACGAGTTGATCGAGGTGATCGGCGCGTACTGCATGTAGTCGGGCCGGGTCAGGGTCTCGGTACGGGCCAGCCTGATCTTCATCCACTCCCTCGGCTGGACCTTGAGGTGGAGCTGCGGCAGCCAGAACTCGTTCTCACGGATGTTCTCAAGCAGCAGGAGGTCGGTCGGTTCGGACTGTTTGTTGTTGATGGTGACCTCGCGGTAGCGCTGGCCGTGGTACTGCGAGTGGTCCTTTTCCCAGCGCACGCCGGGCAGCAACGTGAGGAACTTGCCGAAGTTCAGCTCCGTCATGATGTAGGCGGCCTGGTACTCTTCCTTCCCGTCGTAGTCGCGCCCGCGGGATCCGACCGCGTACGGCAGCCATTCGCCGGTGGTCTTCAGATAGTCCGTCGCCTGGTTGAGCATGCCGACGTCCGCGACGTAGCCGAGGGGATATTCGCCTTCCATGAAATTCGAGCGGGAATAGCCGCTCCGGAAGGCGGTGATGGGCAGCACCCCGTACTTGCGCACGAGCGTGTCGAGGTTCCACGAGGTGAAATTTTCGTCCAGCACCTTCAGAATCTGGTTCGGGCCGTTGTTGTTCCCGTACTGGAGGCCGTTGCGGCCCGACTGGTTTTCATCGTTCGTCCGGTCGAGCCACCGCGCCTTGCCGCCGAACTTGAGGAAGCCCTTGGCCAGGCTGCCGATCCGGAAAGGCACCTGGACGTTCAGCTGCGCCGAGGTCTGGTTCTCGTCGCGGCGGGTGTCGTAGTTGTACATGTTCGCCAGGCCGGTGTGGAGCGTGTCGTTGGTGGCCATGGGGGGAATCGTATTCGGCAGCGTACCGGCGGTCACGGTGCCGATGAATCCGTTGTTCTCCTGCGCGAAGTTCCACGTGCGGTCCTCGGGGCTGTCGGTCCGGGAGCCGGTCCGCGAGAAGTCGGCGTCGTACTTGATCCAGTCAAAATCCTGCTTGATGCCCAGGTCGCCGGTGAAGATGGACGTGGCGCCCGACCGGTCCTCGATGTCGTAGTAGTGGCTGTTGTGGTCGAGGTCCATCCGGTTGATCCGGTACACGCCGTCGGAGCGCGACTGGTTGTAGAAGGCGTTCGCGATCACCTTGCCGTAGGGGATCCGGTAGTCGAACAGGATGCTCGCTCCCGACCGGCCGCGGGTGACGTTGTCTTCCCGCAGCTGCAGGTTGTTGCAGATCATTTCCGTGATGTCGGTTCCGGCTTTCTTGGCCTGCCGGTACCCGCCCGAGAACTTGTCGGCGCTGCGGTTGTAGTTGTCCGCGTTCAGGCCCACGATGACGCCCAGGCGGCTGTCGAGGAAACGGTTGCTGATGTTGGCGCCGAAATTGTAGTTGCCGTAATAGTCCTGCAGGCGGTTGTACCCGCCCTGGGCCGAGGCGCTGACGTGGAAATTGTCCTCGGCTTCCCGCAGCCTGAGGTCCACCGTGCCTCCAAGGACGTCGGCGTCCATGTCGGCGGTCACCGCCTTCTTGACCTCGATGCCGTCGAGGATGATGGATGGAATGCCCGAGAGATCCACGCTGCGGTCGTCACCGCCGGTCGCGGGAACCGCCACGCCGTTGATGGTCACGGTGTTGTATTTGGCCGAGAGGCCCCTGATCTGGACCTGCGTGGCCTCGCCGCCCCAGCGGCTGATGGAGATGCCTGGAAGACGGCCGACCGATTCGGCGGCGTTGACGTCCGGGAGTTCCCGGATGCGGCTTTGGGACACCACGTTGGCGATGGTGTTGGACGCGAGCTGTTCGCTGATCGCGCGCATCTGACCTCCGGCCTGCGCGGTGACGACGATTTCTTCCCCCTTCACCGCCTGGAACTCCAGTTTGAAGTTTTGGGTTACGGTTTGGCCGGCCTGGATCGATACGCCGGCTTCCTTGCTCTGATACCCGATGTACTTGACCAGAAGGGTGTAATTTCCCGCCGGAATTCCCGAAATGACGAATTTCCCCTTCAAATCCGTCACGGCGCCGTATATCGTTCCTTTCAGGAATACGTTGGCGCCGATGAGGAGCTCGTTGTGCTGCCTGTCCATGACGGTGCCCTCGATCCTGCCCTGCGCATCGGCCCGCAGGAAAGAGGACGCCGTGATTGAAAAAGCCAGAAGCAGAAACGCAATCGCTCGGTTGCCGCCCATATTTGAACCCTCCTTAACTTTTTTCCGCCCGTTTTGCGTGAAGGATGAAAGGACAGATGGAATACCGTATTGCTGCCCCGGAAAGGCGCATCCTTCATGCCTTCCCCCGGTTAAAATCCTTGATTAAACCGGATTTTAATCTTGTGCTGCCCGGATTGCGCCACCCGACTCCCCGGCAAGGGTAAATACCGTTGTATTTAATGAGGAGACGCATACCATGAGGCATTCCCCTGAAGATGCGAACAGCGGGGTCGATTCAGCCTTTTTTGCCTGCCGGGGGAAAAAACGATTTCGCTGGCCGGGAAAAAATGACATTTTAGTCATCCGAGGCTGCGTAGAAATCCTCCTAACTAATTGTTATTAAAAACAATAAAAGAAATGTCCAACCGGAGATAAAAGGTAATGGCTTTATATTTGTGCGAAATCGTTTTCGCGCACGGGGAAAAAGATAGCTAATAAAAATTCAAATGTCAACCTTTTTTTTCATTTCTATCAGGTTGTTTTGCTCTCCTGCGATGGCAGCAGCTCCACGGGCTTGCCCAACAGAAATTTTCCTTCGGTGATCCAGTCTTTCAGGATTCCGGCTATGCTCCTGGCCGCGCTCAGACTGGACAGCGGAAAACACGGCACCTTTTTTCCCTGGAATTCGATCCATCCGGTGCGCAGCTGGGCGTATGAAACCTCGCCCA
>JBFZEN010000333.1:0-8672 GCA_041306805.1 bacterium | reverse complement strand
GCCAGAAATCGAGCTGGTTGCAGAAAATGGCCCGCCTTTGATGCGGGTTCAAATGCGACAGCACCACCGGGTGGATGGAATCGGAAACGGCTTCATTGGAATAGAACCACACGGTTCTCGTTTCACAGGGATGCCATATCTCGTAGAAATCCCATTGTTTGTCGATATCCGAACCGAGAAAGGCCGGATCCTGAAAGCCCAGTGCGGCAACCTGGTTGCCGTTGGTCTGATAGGTGAATGGCTGGCTTTTGGTGATCGCCTCGTTGCCCGCCGGAGGGATGTTCCACAGGCTGTCTCCATAGGCATCGAGTGTCGCATCCGAATAATCGCTCAAAAAAAGGGTCCGGGATTTCAGGGAGTGCAGTTTTTCCGTGGAAAAGGGGGCGTTCTGTATTCTATCGGCCGAGGAGGTGTACTGAATCCGGTCGAGCAGCCCGGAAGCGCGGTATATGAACTGAATTTCATGAATGCGGCTGGTCAGCAGGTACGGGTTGACCGTGATGACGGGTGCCGGGCCGAATGGATTGACGCGCGTCTTGAAAATTCCCCTGGCCCTGAACCAGGGGGCATCGGGAAAGGACATGCGGACCAGGTTTCCCTTCCCATCGTACTCGTACCGCTCGTGCGACAGGATGGATCCGGTGGAGAGCCGCCTTTCTTCTCTTTCCCTGAGCAGTCCCCGCGCGTCGTAATCATTCGTGACAAGGACGGTGTCTCTCCACGCATTGGAACGCCGGAAGGCATGGTAGATTCTGTCCTGTTTCCCTGAAGAGTCGTATGCATATTCTGATTTGATTTCGTCTGCCCAGGCGTTGTCCTGCCGGGTTTCGCGAAGCGTGTATTTGAGCCGTCCGGAATTCCCGTTGCCCTTCCCCGAGGCATCGACGGTGCAAAGGATGAATACAGCAGGCAAAGTAATCAGGGAAAAAACGAACCGCGATACCGGCGCCATCCGCCCTCCTAAACTGCCGTGAACGTTCACGCACGCGTGTCATGATTGTAACACCGGGTGACCGGTTTTTCCGTCGTCTATGGAGAGACCCGCCGGATCGCTCCAGCGGGTCGGGCGTCACCGTACCCCTCCGGACGTATGGAACGGCTGTGGAATTTATCTCGGGAAATGATTCAAAGAGCGGCCTGAACATACCGGACTAAAATAGAAAAGCGATTCCGAAAATATGGTATAAATCCGAACCCTTTTCGAGCTCCAGATACTTGACCCGGTACGAGAGGCCGCATCGGCGGGTCAGAAAGACATTGACCATTCCGGTTGCCGTGGAATAGCCCACCCTGGCGTCAAAAGCCCGGTGGACTTTTGCCTCGAGGTCCAGCATATGGAAAAGAGTGGCATTGAAATTCAACCCCGCCAAACCCAGACAGCGGTTTTTCCCGATATCTTCATTCCGGACCACCGCCGGCGCGGGCCCGGGCGGATCCACCGCCAGTTCGAGATCCCCCCTTGTTCTTTCGTATTCCGCCCCCATCCAGGGCAGGAGCGACGCGCTGCACCCGCGATGATTGAATTGAAAACGATACCCGAGCCGCGCATAGGGGATGAACAGAGTATTCAGGAGTTCCATGTTTTTCAGGGGAGCGATGCTGCTGTCGGCATCCATCGCGATTCGAAGGCATTCGACGCCGGTTCCGATCACGAATTTGCCGCTTTTCGAGGCAAGGGTGTAATAATCGAAAATGAAATGCCCCCCCCATAAGGTGCTGTAATTGATATCGGACGCCTGGTATACGAAAGCATTCCATTGATAGCGGTCCGGATTGAGCCATTGAAAGAAAACGCCTTTGAGGAGCGATTGATCTTCGAGATGGAGCCGGTCGCTTTCATTTTTGTACACGTCCGTAATCGGTCCTGCATAGGGGCACACGATCCGGATGTCCCCGGCGAAAACGGGCGATGCGGAAAATAACAGGACGAGCATTTTGAACAGGACCGAACGAGATTTTGGCATCAGGTTGACTCCCGTTGTATGAATTGGATCGGTTGGATGATATTCATTTCACATTCCATTCCGGTCCAGCGGCCGCGTTTCGGACCGGCCGCCGAACCGGTTGCCCGATGAGCCCGTTCTTATTTGGGAACTTCGTTCAATGGAATTCCCAGCGCGTCGGCCACGCCCTTGCCGTAGGCCGGATCGGCCTTGAGGCAGTTGCCGGCGTGACGAATCTTGATCTCCCTCGGCGCGTCGCCCATGGCGCGGGCGGTGTTTTCGAAAAGAACTCTCTGTTGCGCGGCGCTCATGAGACGAAAGAGCTTTCCGGGCTGTGTAAAGTAATCCTCGTCTTCACGATGGTTCCAGTGGGCGGCCATGCCCTCGATGCTCAGGGGCGGTTCGGCGAAGTCCGGCTGCTGCCGCCACTCGCCGTAGCTATTGGGCTCGTAGCCGAGCGTGCCGCCGTAATTGCCGTCCACACGCATGGCGCCGTCACGGTGGTAGCTGTGGAACGGACAGCGCGGCGCATTGACGGGAATCTGATTGTGGTTGACGCCGAGACGGTAGCGCTGCGCATCGCCGTATGAGAACAGCCTTCCCTGGAGCATCTTGTCGGGCGAGAAACCGATTCCGGGAACGACATTGGCCGGGTTGAAGGCCGACTGTTCGACCTCGGCGAAGTAATTCTCGGGGTTGCGGTTGAGCTCCATGACGCCCGCCTCGATGAGCGGATAATCCTTGTGGAACCATACCTTGGTCAGGTCGAAGGGATTGGTGGGGCTCTTGGCCGCGTCCTTCTCGGGCATCACCTGAATGAACATCTTCCATCGCGGAAAGTCGCCTTTTTCGATGCTGTCGAACAGATCCCGCTGGTGGCTTTCGCGGTCCTTGGCGATGATGGCCTCGGCCTCGGCGTCCGTCAGGGTCTTGATGCCCTGCTGGCAGACCAGGTGAAACTTCACCCAGACCCTTTCGCTGTTGGCGTTGATGAAACTGAAGGTGTGGCTGCCGAAACCGTGCATGTGGCGGTATGAGGTTGGAATGCCCCGGTCGCTCATGGTGATCGTCACCTGGTGCAGGGCCTCGGGCAGCGAGGTCCAGAAGTCCCAGTTGTTGCGGGCGCTGCGCAGGTTGGTGCGGGGATCCCGCTTCACGGCGTGGTTGAGATCGGGAAACTTGAGCGGATCGCGCAGAAAAAAGACCGGCGTGTTGTTGCCCACGAGATCCCAGTTGCCTTCCTCGGTGTAGAACTTCATCGCAAAACCCCGGATATCGCGCTCGGCGTCGGCCGCGCCGCGCTCGCCGGCCACGGTGGAAAAGCGGACGAAGCATTCCGTTTTCTTGCCGACCTTGGAAAAGATCTTCGCCCTGGTGTATCGGGTGATGTCGTGGGTGACGGTGAAAGTGCCGTACGCTCCTGAGCCTTTGGCGTGCATGCGGCGTTCCGGAATCACCTCGCGGTCGAAATGGGCGAGCTTTTCCTGGAACCACACGTCCTGCAGAAGGCCGGGGCCGCGCGGACCCGCCGTCATCAGGTTCTGGTTGTCGACGACAGGGGCTCCGGTCCGTGTCGTCAGTTTTTTCTTCTCTTCTTTCATGATGGTTCTCCTTTCCACTGAGTATATTCTTTATGAATTTCCATTCAGCCGGATGCGTTCCCTGCCATGCGGGTATCTTCATTCATTCGGCGTTTTCCGCAATAGAACCCGCACTGCGGAACGAACAGCCGGGGCATGGCGAAGCTCGCGGTCATGTCATCGGCATCCATCATGGTTGGATCCGGTTGAATTGTCCGTATTGTTAATTCAAGGTCCGGCACATGCCGCCCTGCGAAGGAGTCAAAAGGTGGAAACAGCGGCCGCGAAAAGCGCCCGGCATGAAATGAAGGCGGAATCGTTCCTCCATGGCCGGGCAGGCCTTTGTCCCTTTGCCGCCTGAATGTATTTTATCAACATTACCGATTAAAATCAAGGGATATTTTGTCGATAAAACGGCAACAGATAACCGGTCAAATCGAAGATCCGGACGGTCAATCTCCCGGTCTCGTCAATTCAAACGCCATATCGGGAAAATCATATCGAACGACGAAATTTCTCAGGAAATCCTGGGCGATCATGCCGTGTTCGGCGATGACCGGCTCATTTTCAAAATTTCTCTCGACCACGGCAAGAGGGAAACCGGACGTCTGATAACCGCCCAAGCCTATTTTTCCGGGATACATATCCGCCAGGACCTTCACCCGTATATCCACGTGCTTGATGTCCGCTTCCCTGGGTTTTTTGAAGACCACCTGCAGGCTGTCCAGATAAGCCGTTGCGGATTGGGTCATTGTGCTGAGCGGAGTGCCGCTGTCTATGAAAAAATTGAAACCGGACACCCCGTTGATTGTCAGGTGCACAAAGGCCTGGTTTTGAAAAAGAATTAAATTCCTTTCATCCGCCGTCCGGCCGTTTTGATCCGGCAGCTCAAACGTGACCTCTTTTCCGGGATAATCGACGGTCATGATGAAATTTTTCATGACGGGCAGTCCGACGGCCCCATCGAGCCGGTATAAGGTGATCCCCAGTATTTTAAAGGACATTTTACTGTCATCCAGAATCAGGACCGGCAGGTTGGTTATCGTATGATTTCCCAATTGCAGGGAATCCAATATGGCGAATGCGCGGTCTGCGACGTCGATTTTGTAATTTGCGGATTCCTTTTTGGTGCCGGGAGTGACGGTGACAAAAGGGCTCACCCCGCACTTTTTTGCCATCGATCTGGAAAGAACGGTCATGTTGCAGCCCGTGTCCAAAATGAAATTCCCTGAATACTTCCCGTTGACCTTGACTCCGATTTTCGGGAATGGATCCAAATCCTCGAATGGGATCGTCGTCCGCCGCAGGTCCGATTTGATCTGATACGGTTTTTTATCGCCGAAACTCCGAAGAAAATCCGAGAAAAAGCGGTTTTTCGCGCTGCAGCGATTGAGGCATTCCGCCGCCCGTTCATAATCCTTCATTTCGGAATAGGTTAAATACAAATAGCCGTTGATATCCCGGACCAACAGGGTGTCACCGGATGCGCGATTGAGTTCAAGGGCCTTTTTGAAACGGATTTCCGCGCTGTCCGGTCGGTTTGTCCGATAAAAAATCTCTCCCTCGAGTTTTGGCGCCAGATTCATGTACAGCGGATCCTTCAAGGTTCTTTTGATCAAAACGCCCGCGCGATCCAGGTGATTGGTTCTCAAACAGAATTTGATTGAATCGAGCAAATTTTTGCCTTCCATTCGATCACAGACCGAGATCGGATCCGTATTGTCCGGATGATCATCTTTAATGATGACCGGATCTTTCGCCAGGCCGTTGCCAAATAATACGATTGCAGCCAACGTCATTTTTACCGTTCTCATACCAATACTCCCTACGGCATTGAATGGAATTTATATGATACTAATTATAATCCGATCAACGCCCTGTTGTTCCAGAAACGGCGGGTCCCGCGCGTCAAACCTCGATTCATACGTCCCGGGCTGCAGATAGCGGCCCCCCGCCATCAGGGGCGCAGTCAGCTTGATGAATGCGTTGTTATTGTATGACCGTGTGAACGGCAGGAATGAGGCGGTTATTTTATGATTTTTTGGGAATTATGGAATCACCTGCTTGGCCGTTTTTGAAAATCCGCCGATTGCACAGCCAATGAAAAATCTTCATCATGAGACAACGCGGCATATCGGTACGGCGGCAGCTATTCCGGCCGTATTCGCCACGACATCGCGCCGGCTGAGGCTATCGTGGAACGGCCTTCTCCGCCTCCAATCAGTCTGAATCCCGCATACCATCCTGAAGAAGTCATATCGTATCCTGCATCTCACTTCACCAGGCAGACCTTTTCCGTCGTCTGAAAAACGCTCCCTCCGCCTTCCACGCGCATCCGGCAGAAATAGACCCCGCTGTTCACCTTCGCTCCCCGGTTGTCCGTTCCATTCCACCTCGCCTGATGGGAACCCGCATCCTGTTGCGCGTCGACCAGATCGCGGACACGCCTGCCGGTGACGTCGAAGATGCGGATGTTCACCCGGCCGGGCATGGAAAGCCGGTACGGGATGATTGTCCCGGGGTTGAACGGATTGGGGTAATTGGGCAGAAGGTCATGCCTCTGAGGAAGGGCGGCGCGATCGGAGACGGCCCCCCTGCAAAGGCTGAAACACCGCCTGCGCGCCTCATGCAGGGGCTGCAGCATGACATTCAAACGGGCTCCGGCGCGTTGTGCCGGAATGCACCGGGCCGATCGCGCGGCAAAAGGGAAACGCGTCACTTCCCGCCGGCGGTCAGCGACAGCGTCGTCACGGAATTGGCCGGTATTTTCAGCGCGGCTTTTTTGTTGTACCCGCCGACACGGACGCAGTTTTCGGTCCGGCTGGATCTGTACACGTCCCCTTTGGAAACGGGGAATTTTTGAATGGCCAGCTTGAGGGATATGTCGGTGCCTTCGGTGGTGTTGATGACGACGGCGGTCAGTTTCTTGTTGTCCGGGCTGATGTAGGCCGAAACCCTGATCCCCGTGTTGTCCGTCGACGCTTCCACGCGCTGCCAGTCGGCGTCGATGAAGGCCGAGTATTGCTTGAACGCGTAGTAGGTCGGCTTGACCGTATAGCACGACGCGTCGGCCATGCTGACCAGGGCGGTTCCCGTTTCCCAGAACAGATCCCAGTACAGATACGCGGCCACCCCTTCCACGGTCAGGGCGTTGTGCATCACGAGGGCCGTGTTGATGGCGTCAGCCCACGTGCCGGGTTCGTCTTCAAACTCGGTCTGGAACACCGGCTTGTTGCCGTGTTTCGCGGCAAGCTGGTTGTAGCCGATCATCCGGGGAATGAACCTGTCGGGGGCCGAGCCGCATCCGCTGCAGTCATAGAGATGGTGCGCGAAACCGTAGACATGCGACAGGTCGTCCGCGTTTTCCAGATAATCCTTTGAATTGCCCAGGCCGGACGATTCCGGGAAGAGCATCCTGGGCATGTCCGGGCCCATTTCGGCGTTCAACCTCTGCCAGATCATTTCGAAGGCCCTGTCGAATCCGGGCAGGGCCGAATCCGGAGACTCCGTGGGGGCGAACCGGCATGAATTCCACGGGGCCTCGTAGTCGAGCTCGTTCTGAATGCTGATGTAATCGATTTTAAGGCCCGCCTTCGCATAGGCCGCCACGCTGCGGCACCACCAATTCGCGAATTCGTCGTACGCGAACTTTCCGCCGACTTTTTTGAGCGTTCCGCCTATCGTGCTGTTGTTGCTCTTGAGCGCGACGGGGGGCGACCATGACGAAACCAGGATTTTCAGGCCCTGCGGGCCGAGAGCCGATTCGCCGGCCTTGGCGATTTCGACGGATTCCTCCATGGAATTCGGCTCCATTTCGTAATTGTTTCTGATGCGGAAGATGTCGAGCCCCAGGTCCCTGAAGATCAGGTTGACCAGTTCGTCTTTCTTCTGATGCGTCACGAGGTTTTTTGTGTAATAAGCGCCGGAAGCGCCGAAGCCTTCAATTTTCTGGTGCCGCGTGCGGATATCGATCACGGCCTTTCCCCCGGATTTGGCGGGAATGACGGCGGGGGCGTCGACCTCGGGGCCGTACACGACGGCGTCGTCGGCGTAAAAATTCACGCCCGGGGCCGGGCCTTCAAAGTACACGTCAAGCACCGACAATGTGCCTGTCACGTTCAGCGTGAATTCTCCGGAAAGCCTCACCCATGCGCTGTCCGTCACACCCGCGCGCGCGACGCCGATATACCGGGTGCCGCCGTCATCCTGCTGTTCGAAGGATATGGCGATGGTGTCGCTCTTCGCGTTGTCGAGCCTGACCCATCCGGACACGTTGTATGTTTTTCCGGCCACCATTCTGCCGAACACCGATTGTTTGATTCCCTGCCAGTCGGCCAGCCTGTTCAACGCCTTTCCGGCCCCCGTGCCGTTGCGCGCGGGCGATGCGACGGCCTCGATCGCGCAGGTGCGGTCGAACCAGCCTTCCCTTCCTCTTTCAAAACCGGGATTGGTCAGAATGTTGTTGTCGCCGTAAACGGAGGCGAACGTAACAACAACCAATGCACAAAGTGAAGTGACAAGAGTGTTGCCGGACATATGGATTCTCCTTCGCTAAACAGTCACACGTTCGCTCGATGCGCGGGTTGAGAGATCGCGGATCCATTGATCTCTGCCTCAAAATCTATTTTTATTGGAGCCTCCTGCAGCGCAACGTGTTCTCAGCGGGGCCTGGGAAAGGCCTGGTATGCGGAAATCTATCGCCCGGGTTCATGCCAGCAGGCGATACATGAGGATGATTTTCCCCCTGCCCGGGTAAAAATCCCACCCGCGTACACGTCGCCGCCGCTCACGGCTATGGCATTCACGGCGCCGTTCACCCCGTTTCCCAGGGGAGACCAGGCGCTGCCGTCCCATTTGGCGATGCGATTCGCCGCGACGCCGCCGGCCTGATCGAAATCTCCCCCCGCGTAGATGTCGCCCCCCCTCACGGCGACGGCATTCAAGGCGCCGTTCATTCCCGTTCCCAGCGAAGACCAGGCCCTGCCGTTCCATCTGGCTATGTAATTCGCCCTGGCATTGCCCGCCGAGCTGAATGTTCCCCCCACGACCACGTCGCTCCCGCTGATGGCCATGGCCCTGACCGTGCCGTTGATGCCGGCTATCGGAAAACCGAACCTGTCGTCCCAGTTGTCATCCGCGCTGGCCGCAG